>JBIKRP010000074.1:0-7752 GCA_044349145.1 Flavobacterium sp. | reverse complement strand
AACTACAACGTTTGCTATTTCCTAGAGCTCTGTGTGCTCAGTGTTCAAAAAGCACTCGAAAACATTGACGGTGAAATCATTGTCGTTGACAACAATTCTCCTGACGACAGCTGCGCAATGATGAAAAGCAGTTTTCCCGAGGTCACACTCATCGAAAACAAAACCAATGCTGGATTTCCCAAAGGCAATAACATTGGCGTGGCGCAAGCGAAAGGCGAGTATGTTTGCATTCTCAATCCAGATACGGTGGTGGCGGAAGATACTTTTGAAAAAGTATTGGCGTTTGCCCAATCCAAAACCGATCTGGGAATTGTGGGTTGCAAACTCATCGACGGAACTGGAAATTTTCTTCCCGAATGCAAACGTGGAGTTCCGACGCCATTTGTCGCATTTACGAAAGTAACTGGTTTATATAAAGTATTTCCTAAATCGAAACGATTCGGACGGTATTACGCGGAACATTTAGAGGAGAATCAAACCGGAAAAGTCGATGTTTTGGTTGGCGCTTTTATGGTGATGCAAAGGACACTTTACAATCAGCTGAATGGTTTTGATGAAGCTTTTTTTATGTACGGAGAAGATATCGATTTGAGTTATCGGTCGATGCTGTCTGGGAAAGTTAATTACTATTTTTCAGACACAACGGTTATTCACTATAAAGGAGAAAGTACAGTGAAAGATGTAAAATACTTGTATAACTTTCAGAAAGCGATGGAGTTATTCTATCACAAGCACTTTAAGAATGCTGTTTTATTTGACATTTTCATGAAAGCAGGAGCGCATCTTTTTTCAAGGACCAAAAAAAATAAAACAGCGGTAGCAGCGCGAAAAGTAACAACGTACATCTTACTTTCTGAAAACGAAAATCTTAAGATAAAAGTTGAAAACTTGTTAGGAAAAAAAGTACTAATGGCAGATTCTACAGCTGAAAATAGTCTAAATTCGCTAACGAACAAAGAAGGCGAAAACATTGAAATTATTTTTGATAACAATACCATTAGTTTCAAATCGATTATAGATTCCTTGACGCGATTCAGAAATAAAGGATTTACGTTCAAGATATTACCTCAGAAAAGTGATTTCATTTTAGGAAGTAACAGCAGTAATGATCGAGGTGAAGTAATTGCACTTAAAATAGACAAAACGTAGTTTGAGCGTGAAAAATTAGATAATTCTCACAGAAGAAGTATTTATTTTATTATTTTCGCAAACAGAAATTAAAATTATCCCTTGAGGTTAACTATATGGCAAGATTTGAATTAAAGCTTCCCAAAATGGGAGAAAGTGTTGCAGAAGCAACCATTACCAATTGGCTGAAAGAAGTTGGAGACAGCATAGAAGTAGACGAAGCGGTTCTTGAAATTGCAACGGACAAAGTAGACAGCGAAATTCCATCGGAAGTTTCCGGTGTTTTGGTAGAAAAGTTGTTTCAAAAAGACGATTTAGTTCAGGTGGGTCAAACTTTAGGGATTATAGAAACCGAAGTCGGCGCTGTTGCTGTAGCACAAGAAGCTCCGGCGGTAGTTGAAGCTCCAACGCCTGCTGCTCCTGCTGTTGAAGCCGTTGCTAAGACCGTAGAGCACGCCAGAGAATTTGTAGCGGCACCAGCTGCTGTTATCCCGAGCGCAGTCGAGGGACAACCGCAAGATTTTACCCATTCTGAGAAATTCTTTTCTCCATTAGTTCGCAATATTGCCAAAGAAGAAGGTGTTAGTGTTGCCGAATTAGAGTCGATAATCGGTACAGGTAGCGAAGGTCGTGTGACCAAAAACGATTTGTTAGATTATATCAAAAATAAAGTGAATGCGCCAGTAGCAGCAGCGCCTGCGCCAGTTGCTCCTGCAGTAACACAACCAAAAGTCGTTACGCCAAGTCCAGTAGAAGCAGTTCAACCGACAACTATTCCCAACGCACAGCCCACAGCGGCTAAAGCGGCACCAGTTTCTGTAAATGGTCAAGACGAAATCGTCGAAATGGATCGTATGCGAAAACTCATTGCGGGTTATATGGTGCAATCGGTTCAAACTTCTGCACACGTGCAATCGTTTATCGAAGTGGATGTGACTACAATTTGGGATTGGAGAGAGAAAAATAAAAATGCATTTGAGAAAAGAGAAGGCGAGAAGCTGACTTTTACCCCAATATTTATGGAAATCGTGGCGAAAGCGTTGAAAGATTTCCCAATGATGAATATTTCTATTGATGGCGATTATATTGTCAAAAAGAAAAACATCAACCTTGGTATGGCGGCGGCGCTACCTAACGGAAATTTGATTGTGCCTGTGATCAAGAATGCAGATCAATTGAACTTATTAGGAATGGCCAAAGCGGTGAACGATTTAGGTAATCGTGCGAAAGCCGGAAAATTAAAACCAGACGATACCCAAGGCGGAACGTATACCGTGACGAATGTGGGTACATTTGGAAGTGTTTTCGGAACGCCAATCATCAACCAACCGCAAGTAGGAATTTTGGCTTTGGGCGCAATACGAAAAGTTCCAGCTGTTATCGAAACACCAGAAGGTGACTTTATCGGCATCCGTAAAAAAATGTTCTTATCGCACAGTTACGATCACCGTGTGGTAGATGGCGCTTTGGGCGGAAGCTTTGTAAAACGCGTGGCGGAATATATGGAGGCGTTTGATGAAAACAGGTCTTTTTAATTGATTAATGAAACCTTTTCAATATAAAAGATTTTTTTATGCCAAATTTGATATTCTTTAATCTCGAAGAAAATTAGTGGTAAATTAAAAAAGATTTAGAATCGCAACTTCAAAATCTTATATGTCCTTATATGCCTTATATGTTTCAGAATTTTTAACCATATAAGGCATATAGGGACATATAAGTTTGTCTTTTTTTTTTAAAACACCGACGTAACCAGATATTTTCCTAAGTAATTAGATTTTCAATTGAACTGATCTCCAATTATCAATTATCAATTCCAAACCCTATCTTTACAGCCCTAAAAAACAACAATGGAACTCAAACTCAATAAACCCATTTGCTTTTTCGACCTAGAAACGACGGGTATTGACGTGGCGAAGGATCGCATCGTAGAAATCTCAATTTTTAAAGTATTTCCTAATGGAAATAAAGAAAGCAAAACCTGGTTGGTCAATCCAGAAATGGTGATTCCGCCACAAGTCGTTGCGGTGCATGGCATTACGAATGAAAAGGTGGCGAATGAGCCAACTTTCAAGGAATTGGCGACTCAAATTCACAACATGATTAAGGATAGCGATTTGTGTGGATTCAATTCGGATCGTTTTGACATACCGTTGTTGGCGGAAGAATTATTGCGTGCGGGTGTCGATTTTGACATGAAAAGCCGCGTGTCTGTAGATGTGCAAACCATCTTTCACAAAATGGAAGAACGCACCTTGAGTGCTGCATTAAAGTTTTATTGCGGCAAAAGTTTAGAAAACGCCCATTCTGCCGAAGCCGATACGATGGCAACCTACGAAATATTGAAAGCGCAATTAGAACGTTATCCTGAATTGGAAAATGACATGAAATCGCTAGCAGATTTTACCACTAGAAAACGCTCTGCGGATTTTGCTGGATTTATCGGTTACGACAAAGATGGTGAAGAAATTTTCTCTTTCGGAAAGCACAAAGGTGCCAAAGTTGAAAAAGTATTAGAAGACGAACCGGGTTACTTCGGCTGGATTCAAAATGCGGATTTCCCATTGTATACGAAGAAAGTACTGACAGCGATTAAGCTGCGAAAATTAAACAATAAGCTGTTGTAATTCGGAAGCCCTAGCCCTGATGGAAGTGGCATCCTTTTTTGTTTTTTAGAAAAAAGCCCTTCGACTGCGCTCAGGGTGACAAAAAACAAAAAAGATAGAGCGAACAGCAGGTTCCCGGCTCCTAAACCTACAACTTATAACATACAACCTACAACTTACAACAATGGCACGAGCGAAGCGACTGCACGAGACCAATAAAAAAACAATAAATAAAATCGAGTGAAACTTATCTGCATCGGGCGCAACTACGCCAAACATATCGAAGAATTACAAAACGAAAGACCTGACGAACCCGTTGTGTTTCTCAAGCCGGATTCTGCTATTCTATTGAAGCAACATCCATTCGTGATTCCCGAGTTTTCTTCGGACATTCACCATGAAATTGAGTTGATTGTCAAAATCAGCAAAGTGGGAAAATATATCGAGCCCAAGTTCGCACACAAGTACTATGAAGAGATTAGCGTGGGCATCGATTTTACTGCTCGTGACGTTCAACAAACGTTAAAGGACAAAGGTTTGCCCTGGGAAAAAGCAAAAGCTTTTGACGGTTCAGCGGTTATTGGTAGCTTTATATCGAAAAAACTTTTTAGTTCGTTAGAAAGTATTAATTTTGAACTCACCAACAACGGAAAAACAGTTCAAAAAGGTAATTCTAGCCTGATGCTGTGGAAAATTGACGAACTAATCGCGTACGTTTCTCAATACTTTACACTCAAAATAGGAGACATTATTTTTACTGGAACACCAGAAGGCGTTGCAGTCGTTCAACCCAATGATATCCTAGAAGGATTCATTGAAGATAAAAAAGTATTCAGAATAAATATTAAATAATCATGGCCCTAAATTACAACCTATCTAAAGTGTATGCGCTTTCAGACAACGATGCTGAATTCGTTAACCAAATCATCACCTTATTTGTCACGGAAGTTCCACAAGATTTAACCCAAATCAAGTTAGGAATTAAGACAAAAGATCACAAATTAGCCTACGCGTATGCCCACAAAATAAAGCCGACTTTGGATTTATTAGGCATGGATCAAGCATTTCAGGAGATTCTTCAAATAGAAGCTTGGACGAAAGCGGAAGGCAAAAAGAAAGAAATCAATGCTACATATGATAGCGTTGAATCCCAAATTGAAAAAGCGGTAAAAGAGATTACGAAAGATTTCGAATTATAATTTAAGTTTCTGAGTTACTGAGATTCTGAGTTACTAAGTTTTTTTTAGGAGCTTATCCCGCTTTACGCTATATCTTTTTTGTTTTTTGTCACCCTGAGCGCAGTCGAAGGGCTTTTTCTAAAAAACAAAAAAGGATGCCGCTACAATCGGGGCTAGGGTTTCCGCTTACAAAGACCGCACTCAGCAACTCAGTAACTCAGTAACTCAGCGACTCAGCAACTCATTTATGAAAGCAACCATAGTTACCATCGGCGACGAAATTCTAATCGGACAAATTGTCGATACCAATTCTGGTTTTATTGCCAAATCGTTGGATAGAATTGGGGTTGCCGTGCACGAGATGATTTCTATTTCGGATGACAAGCAGCATATTTTAGACACGTTTTCAAAGCTTCAGAATCAAGTCGATTTGGTAATCATCACCGGTGGATTAGGTCCAACGAAAGACGATATTACCAAACATACTTTTTGCGAATATTTTGATGACAAGCTGATCGTTGATGAAGCGGTTTTGGCGCATGTCACGGCTATTATTGAAGGATTTTACAAACGTCCGATCACCCAACTCAACAGAGATCAAGCGTTGGTGCCGTCAAAATGTACGGTGCTACACAATGCGATGGGCACCGCGCCAGGTATGTGGATGAAGAAAGAGCAAACGGTTTTTATTTCATTGCCAGGAGTTCCTTACGAAATGAAATATTTGATTGAGCACGAAATCATTCCAAAAGTAGTTTGCGAATATGAGCGTCCGTACATTTTGCACAAGACCATCATGACTTATGGGGAAGGCGAAAGTAAAATCGCAGAGCGAATAGAATCTTGGGAAAACAGTTTGCCTTCGTTTATCAAATTGGCGTATTTGCCGAGTCCAGGAAAAGTGCGTTTGCGTTTGTCCGCTCGAGGAACAGATAAAGAAATGTTGGAGAATGCGATTGAATCGAATGTGATTTCCTTAACGCAAATCATTGGCGACATCATCGTCGGATTTGATGAAGGTGAAACTATTGAAGTTATTCTTGGAAGATTGTTGACCCAACACAAGAAAACGATTGCTACTGCTGAAAGTTGCACCGGCGGAAAAATTGCGGGAGTTTTGAGTTCCGTTCCTGGCGCTTCTAACTATTTTAAAGGTAGTGTGGTGTCGTATGCGACCGAGGCAAAAATCAAAGTACTTGGAATTGCATCAGAATTAATTGAAAAATATAGTGTGGTGAGTGCCGAAGTTGCGCAAGCGATGGCGCTATCCATTCAAAAAATAATGAAGACAGATTTTGCTATTGCCACTACTGGAAATGCTGGTCCATCAAAGGGCGATTCGGAAGCTGAGGTCGGAACGGTTTTTATCGCCTTAGCGACTCCAAATGAGGTACTTGTTCAGGAATTTAATTTCGGTCAACCTCGAGAAAAAGTACTGGAACGCGCGGTAAATAAAAGCTTAGAAATGTTGCAGAAAGAAATTTTAAAAATGCCGTTTGAGTAAATTTGAACGCAAGTAATTTCCTCAAAAAAGAGCATTCTTGACGACCATAAAAAAGCAAATAAAAAAAAAGAAAAAAATGTACTTTAATTATTTTGCAGTAAGGTTTATTTTTCTTTTCTTTGCACCCTCGATTTGAATAACGATAAAAGATAAGCATAATGTCAAGAGTTTGTGACCTTACAGGTAAAAGAGCGATGGTAGGAAATAACGTTTCTCACGCGATGAATAAAACGAAGAGAAAGTTTTCTGTAAACTTAGTTAAAAAGCGTTTTTATCTTCCAGAAGAAGACAGATGGATTACGCTAAGAGTAGCTGCATCGACTATAAAAACAATTAACAAAAATGGAATTTCTGCAGTTTTGAAAAAAGCACAGACCGAAGGATTTATTAAATAATCTGTTCCTAAAAAAATAATAATACAATACGATGGCAAAGAAAGGCAATAGAATCCAAGTAATTTTAGAATGTACAGAGCACAAAGCTTCAGGTGTTGCTGGAACTTCTCGATACATCACTACGAAGAACAAAAAGAACACTCCAGACAGACTAGAGATTAAAAAATTCAATCCAGTATTGAAGAGAGTTACTGTTCATAAAGAAATTAAATAATTAGAAATTTTTCAAAGTAAAAGTTTCAAGTAATACAGATATAAGACATGGCAAAGAAAACCGTTGCATCGTTACAAACATCTTCAAAGAGATTGTCAAAAGCCATCAAAATGGTAAGATCTCCAAAAACTGGTGCCTATACATTCGTAGAGTCTATTATGGCTCCTGAATTGGTAGATGAGTTCTTGAAAAAGAAATAATCACAATACAAATATATAGAACAGCTACTTTCTTTCGGAAGTAGCTTTTTTATTTTTTATATTTACCAACTAATTGGTTGTTTTAATCGTAGTAAAGATTCTCAAATGAGAATTAAACCAGACACAGAGCATCCAAAATTTTAAATCCTAAATACAAATGAGTTTTTTCAAAAGAATTTTCTCTTCCGGACAGAAAGAACCAGTTCTAAATGAACAAGAAAAACAAGTTTTAGACAAAGGTTTAGAAAAATCTAAAACGTCTTTTTTTTCTAAGCTGACCAAGGCCATCGCTGGAAAGTCAAAAGTTGATGATGAAGTTCTCGATAACCTTGAAGAGATTTTAGTCGCATCAGATGTTGGCGTTACAACGACACTAAAGATTATTAACCGGATCGAAAAAAGAGTTTCGGAAGACAAATATCTAGGAACGGAAGAATTGAATCAAATCCTGCGGGAAGAAATTTCTGGCTTACTTTCCGAAACCAACCTAGGTGAAGCTTCAGAATTTGTTATTCCGGTTGGTGTCA
>JBIKRP010000073.1:0-7788 GCA_044349145.1 Flavobacterium sp. | reverse complement strand
GTAAAAAACCAGTGTTAAAACCCGGCGAGATTTATACGTACAGTTCGGGCTGTTTACTCTCTTCCCCATTTGGCGCGATGCACGGTTATTTTAATATGATCAATTTTACCTCAGCCAAAAACTTTAAAGTGATTGTCCCAACTTTCAAATTGAGTGCTCCTTTTGCACTAAATTAACAACCCAAAATCACGAGCACATCAAAATTTTAACCATGATGAAACTAACATATATTTTACTTATTCTAGTTTCAACTGTTGCTGCGCAAAGCAAAAAAATTAATTTCTTTGGGACAGAATTTCCCGTAAACAATGCATGTATAGTAAATGAATCGAGTGCCAGATATGATAAAAACGCTATGATTTGGATGGATGCACCACCAAAAATGATGCGCAATACTATGGTTTCGATGATCAAAAATAAATTCAAAGAAAATAATATAAAGGAAGTTAAGGACGACGCATTTAAAGTTACTTTACTCAAAAATAGTTGGGAAGGCAGACTATCCGCATTCAAAAAAGAAGGCAACGATAGCATCACCAATTGCGTCGAACTTTATGGTCATTACAAAGATGAGGAACGACTGCTGATTTTAATATATAAAACAGCAAGACTTGAAGCCTTTCGTATCCCAGCGTACTTTAATTTCCTTGCAAAATAACCTTTGAACTGAATTTTATAATTAGCCCCTTTTTTAAGATTTACGTTGTACTTTTGCAATTTATTTTTAATTTACAACACAGAACAACCAAAACATACAAATATGCTCAAAGGATTCTTTCATGTACCCAAAGCAGTTAACGAACCTGTAAAATCGTATGCGCCCAATTCGCCAGAAAAAGCCGCTGTTTTAGCTGCTTACAAGAAAATGTGGAACGAAAAAATTGAGGTGCCGCTTTACATCGGAAACGAAGAAATCAAAACTGGAAATACACGAACCATGTCGGCTCCACATGACCACCAGCACATCGTTGGAACGTATCATTTAGCCGAAAAAAAACATGTTGAGAAAGCCATTGCTAATGCGCTAGAATCAAAAGCCAAATGGGTAAATATGGCTTGGGAACAACGTGCAGCCATTTTCCTCAAAGCTGCCGAATTAATCGCTGGACCTTATCGCGCGCGTATCAATGCGGCGACAATGATCGCACAATCTAAAACTATTTTTCAAGCCGAAATAGACGCGTCTTGTGAACTCATCGACTTCTTGCGATACAACGTCGAATTCATGACTCAGATTTATAACGATCAACCAAAATCAGATTCTGCGGTGTGGAATCGATTAGAATACCGTCCTTTAGAAGGATTTATTTACGCCATCACACCGTTCAATTTTACAGCCATTGCGGCTAATCTTCCTGCTAGCGCTGCAATGATGGGAAATGTAGTGGTTTGGAAACCTAGCGACAGTCAGGTGTTTTCAGCTAAGATTATTATCGATATTTTTAAAGAAGCTGGGCTTCCTGACGGGGTGATCAATGTTGTTTTCGGCGATGCTCAAATGATTAGTGAAACTGTATTTGCAAGCAGAGATTTTGCGGGTGTTCATTTTACGGGCTCTACGCATGTTTTCAAAGACATTTGGAAAACCATTGGAATGAATATCCATCACTATAAAACCTATCCAAGAATTGTCGGCGAAACGGGAGGAAAAGATTTTGTCATCGCACATCCAAGCGCCAATGTAAAGCAAGTTGTTACAGGAATTGCTCGTGGTGCGTTTGAATTTCAAGGGCAAAAATGTTCTGCCGCTTCAAGAGCCTATATTCCGAAAAGTTTGTGGAATGACGTAAAATCGCAATTGATTACCGATATAAAATCGATGAAAATGGGTTCGCCAGAAGACTTTGGTAACTTTATTACGGCGGTTATTCACGAAGGTTCGTTCGATAAATTAGCAAGTTATATCGATCAAGCCAAAAAAGACAGCAATGCCGAAATTATCGCAGGCGGAAACTACGATAAGTCAAAAGGATATTTTATCGAACCTACCGTTATTGTAACTACAGATCCAAAATACACAACCATGGAAACGGAATTGTTCGGTCCGGTGATGACAATTTATGTGTATGAAGATTCTCAATGGAGTGAAACATTAAAATTAGTCGACCAAACTTCGGAATATGCATTAACAGGTGCTGTTTTCAGTCAAGATCGTTACGCCATTGAAGAAGCAACGACCGCACTTCAAAATGCGGCAGGTAATTTCTACGTCAATGACAAACCAACGGGAGCGGTAGTGGGCATGCAACCTTTTGGCGGCGCAAGAGCTTCAGGAACGAATGACAAAGCAGGTTCTGCGTTAAACTTACTGCGTTGGGCGTCTCCAAGAACAATAAAAGAAACATTCGTTACTCCGGAAGATTATCGATATCCGTTTTTAGGAGAATAGTCTAGAGATATAAAAAAAGCCTAATCAATTACATTAGGCTTTTTTTAATGCGTTGATTATCAAAAATAATTGTTACTTTTGACACGCTATTTAAATCAATTTTATGAAAACAAAATTACTTCTTATTGTGCCGTTCTTTTCGTTACTGTGCGCAGCGCAGTCACCTATCAATTCCTATTATCCGGTAAACGGATCTGAATTTGTCGTTCTTACGACGACATCAGAACTAGACCAAATCCCAGCTGGCGCGAATGCCACATGGAATTTTACGACACTATTGCAAATAGGGACTTCAGTCGATAATAACTTACCGCCGACAGCCGAGGAAATTGCTATTTTCCCAAATACGACTACCAATACTGTCACGACATCAACTATTGGCGACGCTATCTCAATCGCCAATATCTATTCGACAGAAAACGCGGGTCAAGTTTCTATTACGGGACTGATCAACCCACAAATTGAACTCAATTTTGCCGCTAATAATGCTTTAATTGGTACGTTTCCATTAAATTATGGCTATTCAAATGTTGATGATTTAGAGGGAACTTTCACTTCGGGAGCTTTCAACGGTGGCGTTGCAGGAACTATTACTAACAGTGTTGACGCCTATGGAACCTTAAACCTCGATATCGATGGAGGAGGAATAGCATCGTATCAGGTTACCAGACTCAAATCAGTCCAAAACGTAGTTCTGAGCTTTGGCATCTTTGGGGACATTGGCACCATAGATCAAACTCTTTACTATTACTACATCAACGGAGGTTCAAGTTCCCCAATTTTTAGAGCTTCTCGAACTGTCGTAAATGTACCTTTACAAGGCATCAACAACGAAACTTTTGATCAAATGGAAAGATACAATATGCCTTTGGGAGTTGATGATAACTCCAAAATCGCTAACTTAAGGTTGTTTCCAAACCCAACGCAAGACCAACTGCATATTGATAGCAAGGATAGCGAAATAAAAGAAATTACCATCTCTGACATGAGTGGTAGAATCGTATTTCACCAAAATGGTAATGTAGAAACACTTTCACTCGGGAACTTACAAAATGGAATTTACAACGCAACCATTGTAACGACTTCAGGATCAAAAACCGAAAAAATCATAAAAAACTAAGTCTGTATTTTACGACTTTCGTTTAAAAATAAAAACCCACAAAAATCAAATTTTGTGGGTTTTTTAATGCGCTTCCATGACGCTTTAAGCATTAAACTTCAAAGGCAAATGCACCACTTTTTTGGTTTCGAAAAATTCATTGTCAAAAAAGTCAGCAATTGCATATTCGGTTGCTTTTGAAAAATCCTTGAGTTCCTCGGTCAAATCTCCGCCTTTGAGATATAAAATGCCATTTTTCAACTCGTGCTTGTTTTGCTTTTTGATTTTGTCTTTTACCCAAGAAAAGAAATCAGGCATGTTGGTAACCGCTCGACTAACAATAAAATCAAAGTCGCCTTTAACATTTTCAGCGCGCAATTGTTCTGCTTTAACGTTCTTTAGTCCAATTGCTTCTGCTACTGCTTTCACCACATTGATCTTTTTCAAAATGACATCAATCAAATAAAACCGAGTTTCAGGAAATAATATCGCCAACGGAATGCCCGGAAAACCACCACCGGTTCCGACGTCCAAAACATAGGTGCCTGGCTCGAATTTTTGAATTTTGGCGATGGCAAGCGAATGCAGAACATGCTTCACATATAATTGGTCGATGTCTTTTCTTGAAATCACATTAATTTTGGCATTCCAATCCAGATATAAGTCCTCTAATTTCCTAAACTGCTCAATCTGATTTTCCGTAAGATTTGGGAAATACTCCAGAATTTCTTCCATGCTTTGCTTTTTTTAACAAAAGTAATACTTTAGTGTTGAAATATTTATAGGAACTTTGGCAAAGCAAAAACTAATAATAAGTACCTTTGCTACTTAAGCACATTCTATGAATAATACAGTTCCTACTTTTTCAAATCAAGATAATCTGAAATTTTTCAGAACCTTAAATTCCAGAGTCAATAATTATTTTAAAGAAAACAACATCCCTAAAACAGGGAACTGGAAAATCCATCTTAAAACAGTCATTCTCTTTACCATTTTTCTAACACCGTATTTCCTCATTCTTACACTCGACATGTCTATTTGGTATCAACTTTTGTTGAATATCCTCATGGGAATTGGAATGGCTGGGATCGGAATGAATGTGATGCACGATGGTAATCATGGCGCGTATTCTTCTAAATCATGGATTAATAAATTTATGGGTGGAAGCATCTATGTTTTGGCAGGAAATGTTTACAACTGGCAAGTGCAACACAACGTTTTACACCACACATACACCAATATTCTAGGTCATGATGAAGATCTAGACGCGGGTAGAATTATTCGTTTTTCTCAAAATGCAGAATGGCGTCGTTTCCATAAATTTCAGCATTACTATTCTTTCTTTTTATATGGTTTACTAACTTTCAATTGGTCTCTTACTACCGATTTTAAACAAATGCGTGCGTATTTAAAAAGAAAATTGTCCTACGGTGAACCACAAAGCCCAACAAAATTGTGGACCGTATTGGTCATAACCAAAATAATCTACGCGCTCATCTGGGTGGTATTGCCCATCGCTTTTGGTGTGATTTGGTGGAAAGTTTTGCTAGGCTTTTTTGTGATGCATTATACTGCAGGCTTAATCTTAAGTATTGTTTTCCAATTGGCGCATGTCGTGGAAGAAACCGATAATCCAATTCCAAACGCCAACGGTGAAATGGAAAACACTTGGGCCATTCACCAATTGTACACCACAGCCAATTTTGCTCCTAAAAACAAAATTGTTAATTGGTTTACTGGTGGACTAAATCATCAAATCGAACATCATTTGTATCCGCATATTAGTCATATTCATTATGGCAAAATTGCGCAGTTTGTCAAACAAACCGCAGAAGAATGTAATCTACCTTATCACGAATTTGAAACCATGCGAAGTGCCGTAATAGCGCATTACAAGCATCTGAAAGATTTGGGACAAAACCCACAAATAGCCTAAAAAATAAAGACGCTTCTACAGCGTCTTTTGCTTTTAACCATTTTCAGCAACTCTTTAAAAGTACCTTATGAATCACCTTCTTTCCGACAGAATTAATAACTTATCAACCTCGCAAACCTTGGCAATGGCAGCATTGGCAAGAGAATTAAAAACACAAGGAAAAGACATCATCAGCTTAAGTTTAGGGGAACCGGATTTTAATACGCCGGATTTCGTCAAAGCTGCCGCAAAAAAAGCCATCGACGAAAATTATAGCACCTATTCGCCTGTCGAAGGTTATTTAGAACTTAAAGAAGCCATCTGCCGTAAATTCAAAAGAGATAACAACCTCGATTACAAACCCAACAACATTGTCGTATCTACAGGCGCCAAACAATCTCTATATAACATCGCACAAGTCATGCTCAACGACGGCGACGAAGTAATTCTTCCTGCGCCTTATTGGGTAAGCTACTTTGAAATTATCAAAATGGCAGGCGGCATTCCCATCGAAGTTCCCACTTCCGTAGAAAGCGATTTCAAAATCACGCCAGACCAATTAGAAAAAGCGATCACACCAAAAACGAAAATGATTTGGTATAGTTCTCCTTGCAATCCAAGTGGTTCGGTATACAACCGTGACGAATTAACAGCCTTGGCAAAAATCATCGAAAAACACCCAAACATCTTTATCGTTTCTGACGAAATATACGAACACATCAACTTTTCTGGAACTTTTTGCAGCATTGCTTCCATACCAGGAATGTTCGAAAGAACCATCACTGTCAACGGAGTTGCGAAAGCATTCGCTATGACGGGCTGGAGAATCGGCTATATCGGTGCTCCAGAATTCATCGCCAAAGCCTGCACCAAAATGCAAGGTCAAGTCACCAGCGGTGCCAATAGTATCGCACAACGAGCTACAATTACAGCCGTTGATGCCGACCCAAGCGTATTGAACGACATGGTTGCAGCTTTTAAAAGTCGACGTGATTTAGTCGTTGGTTTAGTAAAAGAAATTCCAGGCTTCAAACTCAATGTTCCTGAAGGTGCTTTTTATGTTTTTCCAGATGTTTCGTATTATTTCGGAAAAACACTACGCGGTCAACTCATTAAAAATGCCGATGATTTCTCGATGTATTTACTTTCAGAGGCTACAGTTGCAACAGTAACCGGAGACGCTTTTGGAAACCCAAATTGCATCCGTTTCTCCTACGCCACCAGTGAAACCTTGCTCACCGAAGCCATGAAAAGAATCAAAGAAGCGCTCATCTAAAAATAGCAATCGCCTCAAGTGTACTTGGGGCGTTTTTTTATAAATTTGGGCGTGACCACAAGGGTCGGGCTTTCCGTTACAATCTTTTTTGTCTGTTACCCCGAGCTAGTTTATACTGAGCGCAGTCGAAGTACAGTCGAGAGGCTTTTTCTAAGACAAAAAAGGATTTTCACTGCAAATGAAATTCATCGAATACCTACAAAAAATATAAACCAATGAGATAATCCCTCACGCAAACACAAATACCTGACAGCCACTGGCTGTCCTCCTCTTAATATCAAATCTCACGCAATCCAACCAAACGAACAACTATGAATTACAAAATACTACTACTCGGCTCCGGTGAATTAGGCAAAGAATTCGTCATCGCAGCACAACGCATCGGTCAAACCATTGTTGCCGTCGATAGCTACGAAAATGCGCCTGCGATGCAAGTCGCCGACAGTTTTGAAGTCATCAACATGCTCGACGGCGACGCCTTAGACCGTATCGTTGCCAAACATCAACCCGATTTTATCGTGCCCGAAATCGAAGCCATCCGAACGGAACGCTTTTACGACTACGAGCAACAAGGCATCACGGTTGTTCCTTCGGCAAAAGCTGCGAACTTCACCATGAATAGAAAAGCAATTCGCGATCTAGCTGCCAAAGAATTGGGTTTGCGAACTGCCAATTATCGCTACGCCACCACAGCAGACGAATTGACAAAAGCCGTTGTCGAAGTAGGAATGCCATGCGTCGCAAAACCCTTAATGAGTTCATCCGGAAAAGGACAATCCACCATCAAAACAGAAAGCGATATCGAAAAAGCATGGCGCTACGCAGTGGAAGGTTCTCGTGGCGATGTGGTTGAAGTAATCGTAGAAGCTTTTGTCAATTTCAAGTCAGAAATTACTTTACTAACGGTAACTCAAAACGGCAATCCAACTTTGTTTTGTCCGCCAATCGGTCATCGACAAGAGCGCGGCGACTACCAAGAAAGTTGGCAGCCTGCACATATTTCTGATGAAGCGCTCACCGAGGCAAAAAAAATGGCAGCTAAAGTCACTGAAGCACTCGGTGGTGCTGGACTTTTCGGCGTTGAATTTTTCTTAACAAATGAAGGCGTT
>JBIKRP010000072.1:0-7845 GCA_044349145.1 Flavobacterium sp. | reverse complement strand
GAACCGAATGAGTTTTTCCAACCCATACTTTGTTCTTCGATGGGCGCCCCTTCTGGTTCTGGGCCAACGTAAACATCTGGATCAGCGGCACCGTGCATTTTTCCGAAAGTGTGTCCACCGGCAACGAGTGCTACGGTTTCTTCGTCATTCATCGCCATACGACCGAACGTCTCACGAATATCATGCGCAGAACCTAAGATATCTGGATTTCCGTCTGGTCCTTGTGGATTCACATAGATGAGTCCCATTTGAACCGCCGCTAATGGATTTTCTAATTCACGTTCACCACTATAACGTTGATTTTCCAACCATTTTCCTTCGGTTCCCCAGTAGATGTCTTCTTCTGGTTCCCAAATATCTTCACGACCACCGGCAAAGCCGAAAGTTTTGAATCCCATTGACTCTAAAGCGCAATTTCCGGCAAGAATCATCAAATCTCCCCAAGAAAGCTTTCTTCCATATTTTTGTTTGATGGGCCATAAAAGCAAACGGGCTTTGTCTAAGTTTCCGTTGTCCGGCCAACTGTTGAGTGGTGCAAATCGTTGTGCGCCTGCACCACCGCCTCCGCGACCGTCAGAGATTCTGTAGGTTCCAGCACTGTGCCAAGCCATACGAATAAAGAAAGGTCCATAATGACCGTAATCCGCTGGCCACCAATCTTGCGACGTCGTCATGAGGTCGACGATGTCTTTTTTCACTGCGGCAAGATCTAAACTTTTGAACGCTTCTGCATAATCGAAAGATTCGTCCATTGGATTGGAGACATCAGCATGTTGACGTAGAATGTTTAATTTAAGTTGATTCGGCCACCAATCGGTATTTCTGCTACCAAAACCGGCGGTTTGTTTGACGATGTCGTTAGAAAAAGGGCATTTGCCTTGACCGTTTCCGTTGTTGTAGTGTTCCATTTTATTATTGAATTTTATTTGAAATTTTGTGATTGCTAAGGTATTGAAAAAGTTCTTTTTTTAAAATGAAGTTCATCATGTAAAATGAAGATTTAATTATTTTTAAGTTACTTCTTGCAGTCGCAAATCTAGCGGAACTTAAGTGTCGGTTGAATAGCTTTTGATTATAATTTACTATTTGTTGATTGTCTAAACTTATATTGATTGATTCTTCTCAATATTTCATTTCCTTTTATATATTTGTTTTGATTAAATTAAAAAAAACGCAACATGTCGATAGCCAAATTATTTCGAAAAAAGTCAGCCAATGTAATCGTTCAAGAGGGTGGAGATGGAGAAGATCATTCTGGTTTGCATCGGGTTTTAACGGTTCGCGATTTAACTTTTTTTGGAATCGCCGCCATTATCGGTGGGGGAACGTTTAGTGCTATTGGAAACGCCTGCTTTTCGGGTGGACCGGCAGTAGTGATTTTGTACGTGATGTGTGCCATTGCTTGCGGATTTACGGCGATGTGTTATGCGGAGTTTGCGTCTCGTGTGCCCGTTTCTGGTAGTGCTTATACATATGCTTACGTCTCTTTTGGCGAATTGTTTGCTTGGATTATCGGTTGGGCTTTGATTATGGAATACTCGATTGGGAACATTTACATTGCGTTTTCGTGGAGTGGCTATTTTACGAATCTTTTAGAGACTTTTCATATTCATTTACCCGAGTGGTTGACCATCAATTACAAATCGGCACAAGATGCCGTCATGGCGAATAAAGGCGATGAAGGATTATTGGCATGGAAAAATGCACCTGTCATTGGCGGTTTGAAAATTATCTTTGATTTACCGGCGGTGGTCATCAATATTCTGATTACGTATTTGGTGTATCGCGGTACCAAAGAATCAAAGAATTTTAGTAATGCAATGGTGTACATCAAACTGGCTATCATCCTTTTGGTTATTGTGGTCGGTGCTTTTTATATCGACATTGACAATTGGACGCCCTTCATGCCTAATGGATTTAGCGGTGTAATGGGTGGCGTATCGGCAGTTTTCTTTGCGTATATTGGTTTTGACGCAGTTTCAACTTTGGCTGAAGAAAGTAAAAATCCACAGCGCGATTTGCCCAAAGGAATGATTTATTCGTTGGTGATTTGTACGGTTGTTTTTATTGTTTTGGCGCTTGTCATTACCGGAATGGTTTCTTATGAATTGTTAGGAGTTAGTGATCCGTTAGCAGAAATTTTTGCTTTGAAAGGCGTGAAATGGATGTTGTTTATCGTTTCGATTGCTGCGGTTGTGGCGATGACTAGTGTGTTGTTGGTTTTCCAAATGGGGCAACCTCGAATTTGGATGACGATGAGTCGCGATGGATTGATGCCCAAGAAGTTTTCGGAAATTCACCCCAAATACAAAACACCGGGATTTGCAACCATTGTTACCGGTTTGGTCGTGGGACTTCCGATATTTTTTACGGATGAGAATTTCGTACTCGATTTTACCAGTATTGGGACTTTGTTTGCTTTTGTATTGGTTTGTGGTGGTGTTTTGATGCTCTCGCCTCAAAGTGAAGCGGAACTTGCAGAACGCGCCACGAAAGGAAAATTCAGAATTCCATATATCAATGCAAAGTATATTTTTCCAGTGATTTGTTTGGGCGCTTATGGGTTGGTACAATATTATTTGCCTACTTTTTTCCCCAATACCTTTAGTTATTCCAGTGATTTTTTTGCCACTAATATCCCGATGGTCTTGTTTATTGTAATTTGTATTGTCATGTGTGTTTTGGCCTTCTTAAAAAACCTTTCGCTCATTCCGTTATTGGGATTGGTGTCGTGCTGTTATTTGTTGACGGGAATGGCGGTATCCAATTGGATGTGGTTTGGCTGTTGGTTGGTGATTGGTTTGGTGATTTACTTTGGATATAGTATGAAAAATAGCAAGTTGAATCGGATTGAAGCTTAAAATATATATAGCGGCGAATGCACGAATTCGTTCAGATTAATTCGTGATTGTCTGTCCTTTTAAATTAGTGTGAGTTGCGGTTCAATATTTTTCTTGGCCTAAAAAGTTGTTTAAAATGTGCACTTTAGTGCCTAGTGCTTTCAGTTTCTAAAAATGTTTTTTTGACCGCTAATTCGCTAATTAAAGTTTATAAAATTAGCGAATTAGCGGTCAAATAATTATCACTTTGGATGTGTTTTGGCAGTAGCTTCGTGGTTATAATGGTTATTTACTTTACCTATAAAATTAAGAATAACAAGTTGAATCGGAGTAAAGTCTAAAATATAATTAGCCACAACTACAAGAATTGACTTTAAGGAATTCGTGCATTGCTGCGCCTGTTCCCTTCGCTCGGGTTGTGGCTAAAAACTTTTTCTAAAGTTTTACAAATTTCTTAGTTGTTTTTCCTTGATTGGAGTTAATTTCTATAAAATACGTTCCTGTTTTTAATTGCGAAACATCGATGCTCTTATTTTCTTTAAAGTCAATTGACTTGACTTTTTGCCCCAACATGTTATAAATGCTTATTGAATTCACTGCAGTCACGTTATTAAAAGTGATATTTAGCATTGATTCAACAGGATTTGGCGTTAATTCAAAAGTATTGTCAGTAGTAAAAATTTTAGAATCTAGCACCGCACAAAGGGCTTCGCAATCATTAGTCAATGAAACATTGGCTGCAATGATACCTGAATTCTGCACGGCATTCAACTCACCTTCATCATAGCAGATATTAGTCAGTAAAGGCGTATTTCCAAAATTAAAAACAGGTATTCCTGGAGGTGTTCCTTCCAAAGTGGATCGCAATTGTGGGGAAATAACATTGTTTTTCACCGAAGCAGTTTGAAGGTTAAGGCAGCTTTCGCACCAAAAAAAGCTAACATCCGTTCCACACAAATTGATTTCACTGAGTAAAGTACGTGAACATTGAAGTCTCCATAGGTTGGGCAGATTTTGTAAATTTATGGTTGTGACCGGATTGTCATCAATAGTTAAATCGTTTAGCAGTACAAGATTTTCTAACGGCGACAAGTTGCTTAGCGCATTGAAACGACAATATACAGACTCTAAATTTACTAAATCGGCTATTGGCAGTTCGGTTAAATTGTTTTGATAACACCAGAGACCCTTTAAGTTCGTGAAAGCCTCAATTCCTGTGAGATTTGCAATCGAAGAAGAATGAACATCCAAATAATAAACCGCTAAAGCTTCAGCGGTGCTAATTTCATTATCGGAATTGGCATCAGCGGCTATATTTTGACCATCAATATCTATTGCTGTGCTTATTAAAGTTGAAGACGATAATAACTTGTTCTTAAAATTCGCATCCGGAATGTTCACAATCTGCCCGAAAGACAATAGGGAAATACAAATAAATAGCGCTGAGAAGTACCCTTTTTTCATTATCTTGGTGTTTAGAACTTCACAAATTTCTTCGTTGTTTTTCCATAATTGGAGTTAATTTCCATAAAATACGTTCCAGTTTTTAACGCAGTTACGTCCAAAGATAATGAAGTATTTATTTCATTAGCGATCAGTGTTTTGACCAATTGTCCCAATGGATTGTAGATAGAAATTGATTCCAAATTTACTTCAGAAACAACATTGATATTTACCGTATTTTGCGCTGGATTGGGATATAAAACCACCGCGTTTTTCAAATCAAAATCACTAGTACCATTGGTGTCAATTACTAATGGAATATCGCAATTCGGACCTCCGAAAATCTGTACGCCGAGATTAGAATTATAAAGTGTGGAAGGCAGATAATTTTGCTCTCCATCATCCATACAAATACTAGCTATATTGGGTAAATCGTCAAATCGGAATGGAAAATCTAATAAATCTGGGTCTCCAAAGGACAAATAATTATTTCGAACATTTATCGCAGTCAAATTAGGATTGTTGGAACAATGTAACCGATTCAATAGCGGTGTTTGACTTGCGTCGATGGCAGTCAATAAATTTGTAGTAACATCCATAGAATCCAAACTATTTAAACCATTCAAATTCAAATTTGTAATAGCATTGCTTCCTGCCCAAAGTATATACAGATTTGGAGACGATTGCAAGTCTATGGTGGTCAATAAGTTTTGTGACACAGACAATTGTGTCAAGGCTGTATTATTTCCCAAAGTAAGGTTCGAAATCTGATTTACGTCACACTGAAAATTCTCCAATGCCGTAAGACCAGAAAGATCAACTTGCGTTAAATTGTTATAAATGCAATAGATTAGCTTGAGGTTGGTCAATCCAAAAACGTTCAATTGCGTCAACTGATTTTTACTGCATCGCAAGTCCTCTAGGTTCGCAAGTACACTCACGTCTAAGTTCGTCAATTGGTTATTACTGCATTCTAAAGTTACGAGATTGGTAAAAGGAGAAACGTCAAGATTCGCAATAGCATTTCCTTTACAATTGAGTTCAGTCAAGTTCGTAAAACTAGCCAGTCCATCTAAGGAAATGATATTTCCAACCGAATTGAATTCATTCGTAGAAACATCCAACTTCAATACATTAGCGGCTTCACTCACTTGAATTTCACCATCATTGTTGGTGTCGACGTCTGTTAGCCAAGCTGGACTGGTCAGTTGCGCACAGTTGGTACTTACTAATCGACTTTTGAAATTCGCATCAGGAATGTTCACAATCTGCCCAAAAGACAGTAACGAAAAGCAAAAAAACAGTAAAGAGAAGTAGTGATTTTTCATAAAAAGAAGTTTTAGCTTCGTAAAGTTACCTTATTAATATTCAATACACTAACGTTTTCGGTTTATTTCAAAGTTAAATAATCAAAAACAAACAACACCTTACCAATTAGAATGCGATGGGTTTGACTTAGAATTCGAAATAAAAAATCCGTTGAAAAATGCGCTTCAACGGATTGCAACAAATTAACTAAAACTAAAATTATCTTGTTTCTTGTCTCTTGTTTCTTGTCTCTTTCAATTCAAAGATTAACGAGTGTTGATTTTTGATTAAAAACCCACAACTTACAACCTACAACCCACAACCCACAACTACAAAACCCCCAATTCCACCATACAATCCTTCATCGCCAAATACGTTCTTTCGATGTCATTATCTAGTCCAATTGAGAAACGAATCAAACCATCGGTCAATCCCATTTCTTTTTGTTCGTCTAACGGAATCTCACTCGATGTTGACGTTCCCGGCGCGCTAAACAAGGTTTTATAAAATCCCAAACTCACTGCCAAATAGCCCAAGTTGCGTTCTTGCATGAGTTCCATCAATTCGTTGGCTTTGTCCAAACTACCCACATCTAGTGTCATCATCCCGCCAAATCCATATTCTGGATTGATCATGTTTTTATAGACTTCATGACTCGGGTGACTCGCCAATCCTGGATAAACCGTTTTCAGTCCATCTTTTTCAAAACGCTCTGCCAAATATTGTGCATTATGACTGTGTTGTTTCATACGAATATGCAAAGTTCTTAAGTTTTTCATGACGGAAGCCGACCGCAAACTGTCCATCGTTGGACCCAAAAGCATGCTCGCGCCGTTGTTTACGTCTTTCAAACTATTGATAAATTCACGCGACGCACAAGTCACACCACCCACGGTATCGCTACTGCCATTAATGTATTTTGTCAAACTGTGAATCACAATATCAGCACCCAATTTCGCAGGTGCGACTGATAAAGGAGAAAACGTATTGTCCACAACTAGTTTGATATGATGTTTTTTCGCAATTTTAGCCAAACTCGCAATGTCCGCAACTTCCAACAACGGATTGCTCACGGTTTCGCAATACAAAACTTTGGTGTTAGGCGTGATGGCAGCTTCAACGACATCCAATTTTGTGATATCCACAAAAGTGGTTTGAATCCCAAATCGAGGCGTGAAGTTCTTCAAAAACGCATAAGTGCCGCCGTAAATCGTTCTGCTCGATACGATATGGTCGCCATTCCCGCACAATTGCAACAACGTTGGTGTAATTGCGCCCATTCCTGAAGCGGAAACATTCGCGGCTTCGGTGCCTTCCATGGCCGCCATCGCTTTGTCTAAATAGAGATTACTAGGCGAGGAGTGACGCGAATACAAATAGCAACCTTCCGCGTTGCCTTCAAAAGTGTCGAACATGGTTTTGGCGGAGAGAAACGTATAGGTTGAACTGTCCGAAATGGATGGGTTTACGCCACCAAATTCACCAAAATATTGCAAATCTTGAATGCGATCTGCTGGATTAAAATCTTTCATATTGTTTTTTTTTAGGAGCTATTCCCGCTTTTCGCTGCAATCTTTTTTGTTTTTGTCACCCCGAGCGCAGTCGAGGGGCTTTTGCCAAAACAAAAAAGGATTTTCACTACAATCGGGGCTAGGGCTGTTGATTGTTGATTAAAAATGCACTATCAAAACAACAATTAATAAATATTTAAAGCAATATATTGTCAATTATTTAGATTTTAAAACTATATTTTGTTTAAAATTTAGTTTATTTGTCGTTAAAAAGTAGGGCAATACTAATTTTATAGAAAATTTAAAATCTCAAATTCAAAAACAGACAACTCACAACTCACAACCTACAACCTACAACCCACAACCCACATGGACAACATCGACAAAAAACTCCTCACACTCCTCCAAAGCGACAGTAAAAAAACAACGAAAGAGCTGTCTTTAAAACTCAATCTATCGGTCACGGCGGTGTATGAGCGCATCAAGAAACTCGAGCGAGAAGACATCATCGACAAATATGTGGTTTTGCTCAATCGCAATAAAATCAACAAAGGATTTGTGGTGTTTTGTCACATCAAACTGTTACAACATTCCCGCGATTTCCTGACGACGTTCGAAAGTCAAGTCGTGCAGCTCGATGAGGTATTAGAGTGTTTTCATGTCAGCGGCGATTACGATTATATTCTCAAAATCTGTGTTGACAATATGGAAGAATACCGCGAATTTATGGTCACCAAACTTAC
>JBIKRP010000071.1:0-8019 GCA_044349145.1 Flavobacterium sp. | reverse complement strand
AGGCGAGGAGACAAAAAGCCCAAAAGGCATTTTTAAATTGTAGAAACATGCTTTGATGCGATTAGTAGGATTGACTTTAAAATAAAGTTCTAAAAATAGTAAAATGATTTTGATATACGACTTAAAAAGAAAGAATATCAAAATAAGTATATGAATTAAAATAATAAGCAGCGCACCTTTTATAGCAATTATAAAATCGGAGTCAAAGGCCGTAAATCCAACATTTGAAACCGATACAGAATGTGCAACGGAATGCGTTTTATCTTCGAACCAGCACTTTATGAACAGAATTGCCAGCAGGCGTTACTATTTTAATCCAATACATGCCATTAGTCAAATTGGAAAGATCGATGCGATTTGTTGACAGCGCTTCCATTTCTTCAATCAATCTTCCCATGCTATCCCATATTTGTAGGGTATTGATGTCGTTTTTATTGAGGTCTATTTCAATCATACCATTGGTTGGATTGGGAAATAGGGTGGGTTGTTTTTTAAGATTTTCAAATGTGTTGTTAGACAAAAGTTCCACGGTACCAACCGCGCCTGCAGAGTAAAAGTCACAAGTGGTGGTTGACGCTGAATGAAAAATACTGACATTAATTGTATACAAACCACCCTCAGAAATAGGAATGAAAAAGTCGTTACTCATCTGAAAAACCGGTAGTATCTGACTAAACCAATAGCAAACAGATATATTGATGGTATTGCCAGTAATTTCATAGGAATTGCTCAAATAGCCGGCACCATTAAATGTGGTCACCAACAAATTCACATTGATTCCACCATCCACTATTGTCGGTGTAATTTGATCAATGGCGATATTTTGTGCGTTGGTAAGCGTTAGTTGTCCTAGAAGGAAGAGTAGTAGTAGTTTTGTTTTCATACTATTTTGTATTTAAGATTGATTTTTTTTACCGCGGTTTCTCCTTTATGACCTCGCTTTTGAAAAACTTGCGACTTGGTTGATCGATAGCTTTTTATACACTGAGCGCTTTTCATCCTTAAGAACGAGAACCATTATTCTTACTCAAATTTATGAAATTTTGTTTATTCTAGGCATTGTACTTTGTGATTTTGTAGTATTCGATTGCCTCGATATCGGTTGAGCGCGGGCAATAGGTGAAGCGCATCCGTATTAGAATTATATAAGCAATTTGTGCAATGCTACAAATGGTTTGTTTGCAAACCGTTTATATTTACTTGGTGTTTGGATCAAATTCTGAATACAAAGAATCCATGAAAAAATTAGTTTTATCATTTGTCTTTTTTGCCGGAACCGCTATTGCGGTAGCGCAGGTAGAAAACCAAAGCGACCGTCAAGAAGCAGATCAGAACAAAATACAACAAGAGCCCCAGCGTCCTGCTGAGAGGGTCCAAGAACGCGCTGCAAGAATCGATGCGCAGCGTAACTACAATTTGAAAATCGAACAAAAGAAAGCGAAAAAGCTGGCACGAAAAGAAGAAAGAGCACAAGCAAGGGAATTAAAGTAGGTCAATTATAACAACTGATTTGCATGCGGGGTAATAACTAAGTGACTTGTCTTTTATTATAGAATGCACTTTGGAGTTGTTGGTTGTTTGGCGGTTTACTTTGTCCGTCCGCTATGGGTGTGCTAAGAAATCATCTTATGTCGTGGCAAACCAATTTCATGTTCCTGAGGATAGGGCGCGTGATGCGTCATGCTGACATCTTCGCGGATGTGTTGGTGTACTTTGAATTGCTGCTCATTCGAATTGGCATAACGCGGGTCGGGAATAAAAGGCATTTTTGCCATTTTGGTGATGGTGATGGTGGGAAAGTGAAAATCGACTTCTACCTTACCCAATAGCAAATAACAACCACCTCCTTGAAACGGATATTGTTGTAAGCTGTCTGCAAAATGCGCCGTGTCGAAGAACTCGCCTTCGGCATCAATCCACGTTCCGAAATACATATCGCCTCTTTTGGTTGGAACGTGTTTTCGGGAGATTAAATACGCCAACATTTTTACGGTTTTTTTGTGGTACGCCAGCAGGTCTTTTGCCATTACGGTACCGCGGTAGTTGGTTTGTAGTAAATCGAAAGGGGAACAGGAAACCGGAAAACCTAAGAGTTCAATTTCATCGAAAGCATCCTCAAACGGCGCGCGCTCTAGTTGCGGTAATTGATACGCTTTGACGGGTTCTTGCAGCAGCATGAGATTTCTGTTTTCTGGTTTGAAGTTGATGAGTAGCAAACGCGCCGCCACCAACAATTCGTTTTTACTTTTACCAGTAAACCGAAAGGCACCAATAAAAATCAGAATCTGAATGCTTTCGATACCAATGGGAATGCGGTTGATGAAGTCTTCTAGCGATTGGTAGTCGCCGTTCTTTTCGCGTTCCGAAATCAGATTCATCGCCAGTTGATAGGCTAAACCTTCCAAATGCATCAATCCTAAGTAAATGTCTTTGCCGTACAGGGTCGTTTCATAGTCGCTTTTGTTGACACAGGGATTGTGGATGTTGGCTCCCGACATTTTGGCTTCATGTATATACACTTCCGTACGGTAAAAACCGCCTTGGTTGTTGATGACCGCCACCATAAATTCGATGGGATAATAGACTTTCAAATACAAACTTTGATAGCTTTCTACCGCATACGAAGCGGAGTGTGCTTTGCAAAACGAATAGCCGGCAAAGGATTCTATTTGACGGTAAATCTCTTGACTCAATTGTTCGGGATGTCCTTTTCGCAAACACGACTGAAAGAAGTCGTCTTTTACTTTTTGCAAGGCGGCTTTCGATCGTCCTTTGCCACTCATGGCTCTGCGGAGAATATCACCGTCGGCTGCTGATAGTCCACCGTAGTGCAAAGCGATTTTAATCACATCTTCTTGATAGACCATAATGCCGTAGGTTTCTCCGAGTTGTTCTTTGAATACATCGTGAAAATATTCAAATTGATCCGGAAAGTTGTGTCTGAAAATATATTCTTTCATCATGCCCGATTGCGCCACGCCGGGACGTATGATTGAAGATGCCGCGACGAGGGTTTTGTAGTTGTCGCATTGGAGTCGACGTAACAATCCACGCATCGCTGGACTTTCAATATAAAAGCAACCGATGGTTTTTCCGCGACTGAGAAACTCATTGGCTTTGGCTTCATTTTTTGAGATTTTGGTGTTTCTAATATCGACGTTGATGCCTTGATTTTTTGCGACTAATTTTTTACAATCGTCGATGTGACCGATGCCTCTTTGACTTAAAATATCAAATTTTTCAAAACCAATATCTTCCGCTACATGCATGTCGAACAGCACAATGGGAAAACCTTTGGGAGGCATTTCGAGCACCGTATAATTGGTGATGGGTTCTTCGGAAATGAGTATGCCGCAGGAATGCATGCTCCGTTGGTTGGGGTATTTTTCGAGCAACATGCCGTATTCCTGCACCATTTTTACCACCGCATTTTTATCGTGTGTTGCCATGGGTTTGCGTGCCAAAGCGTCGAGTTCTTCTTTGGGCAAACCGAAGACTTTTCCGACTTCTCGGAAGATGGAGCGGTATTTAAATTCGACGTTCGTGCCACAAAAAGCAACGTGTTCTCTGCCGTAGCGGGTGAAGATATAGTCGAGGATGACATCGCGTTCTTTCCAGGACCAATCGATGTCAAAATCAGGTGGACTCTTGCGATTTTCGTTGAGGAACCGTTCGAAATAGAGATCGAGTTCAATCGGGCAGATATCAGTAATCCCCAAACAATACGCGATAATGCTGTTGGCGCCACTACCGCGACCGATGTGCAAGAATCCCCGGCTATTGCTGTATCGGATGATGTCCCAAGTGATGAGGAAATAGCCACTAAATTCCAGTTGATTGATGACGCGCAATTCTTTTTCGACGCGTGCCAAGGCGACCTTATCGTTTTTGCCATACCGCCACGACAAACCTTCATAGGCGAGGGTGGTGAGTAGCGCCATGTCGTCTTTTTGGTTGTTGGTGTAGTATTTTTTGTTTTTGGGCGTCGTAAAATCGAATTCGAAATGGCAGCTATCGATAATGTCTTGGGTGTTTTGGATGATTTGAGGATAGTCGCTGTACTTCTCGAGGAGTTCGGCTATGGGAATCATCACGTCGGTGTTGCTGCAATAATCTTCGGGTGTTAACTTAGACAAGATGGTATTGGTGTCAATGGCGCGCAGGATTTTATGCAAGTTGAATTCCTTTTTGGTACGGAAGGTTACGGGTTGCCAAACGACCATTTTTGGACTTTTGTTTTTCCATTTCGTGGCGTATAATTTGGGCAATTGCTCGGGTCGGATGCCGATGTATTCGTGTGCTTTTAATTGATGAGGTTCCTTTTTAAAACCATAAATAATAAACACATTTTTGAAGTCGGGTGCTTGCTCCGGAAGTGGTGTGTTGTTGAAGTTATGCTGGGTGAGAAAGCGGTTCATTTCCACCAATCCGGCGTTGTTTTTTGCCAAACCGATGTAGCGCAATTGGTTGTTATAACGAAATTCTATTCCGACGAGGGGTTTGATTTTTACCGCTTTACACTCTTTAATAAAATCATAAATGCCAGTGACGGTATTGATGTCGGTGAGTGCCATCGCTTGTACGCTGCAGGCGGCAGCTTGTGTCACTAAGTCGGTGAGGGGAATGGTGCCGAAGCGGAGGGAGTGGTAGGAGTGGGAGTTGAGGTACATGGTTGGTTGTATGTTGTATGTTGTATGTTGTGGGTTGTTGGTTGTATGTTGTATGTTGTAGGTTGTAAATTGAAAATTCCAAAATCTAAAATTCCAAATTCCAAAATCTGAAATTCCAAATTCCAAAAATTGAACAATCGAATGATCTGCCATCGGGTTGTAAATTGAAAATTCCAAAATTGAAAATTCCAAATTCCAAAAATTGAACAATCTGCCATCGATTAAACGATTCAACAAAACATTCGCGATTGGGTTGTGGGTTGTCAGTTATTGGTTGTATGTTGTATGTTGTAGGTTGTATGTTGAATGTTGTATGTTGTCGGTTTTGGACTTTAGCTTCGCTCCGTTCGGATGCGCCTCGGGCGGAATTTGGAATTTGGAATTTTCAATTTTGGAATTTTATTTTTATAGTTTATTTTTCAAAATGGTCCCCGCGCGTCCGACGGAGTTGAAACCGAATCGTTTTTTCATTTTATCCATGGCTTGGTAGAGCGCAATCATTTCTAGGGTATCTTCGAAAAGGTTGATTTGATAGGTGCCGCGTACCAGTCCGTTGAAATTGATTCCTATCATCCGCAGTCGCATGCGGCGGTCGTAGAGTTTGTCGAATAGCTCGGTGACGGTTTTGATCAATACATGATCTGCCGAAGTATACGCGATCGTGCATTGCTTGGTTTGGGTGTCGAAATTGGCGTATTTGATTTTGACGACTACCGTTGAGGTGAGCCATTGTTCAGAGCGCAATTGATAGGCTAGTTTTTCGACCATGCCCACTAGAATGGCTTTCATCGTTTTGATGTCGATAGAATCTTGTATAAACGTCTGTTCTGTAGACACGGATTTCCGTTCTTTATAAGGTTCAACCGGATTGTTATCGATGCCGTTGGCTTTTTTCCAGAGCTCGATACCGTTTTTGCCGATCATTTGTTGGAGTACTTCGGCGGGCATTTCCGAGAGGGTTTGGATGGTTCTGATTCCGATTCTCGACAACAGTTGAAACGTGACATCGCCGACCATGGGGATTTTTTTGACTGATAGTGGATTGAGAAACTGCCGCACTTGACTTTCCGGAATTTCGAGATTTCCCTTGGGTTTGCTTTCGCCTGTGCCGATTTTAGAAACGGTTTTGTTTACGGATAGCGCAAAACTGATGGGCAAGCCGGTTTCTTTGGTGATGGTTTGCGCCAGCTCGTTGGTCCATTTGAAGCAACCGTAAAACTTGTCCATGCCCGTGATATCGAGATAGTGTTCATCGATACTCGCTTTTTCAACAATTGGTGCTCTTTCTTCGATGATTTGGGTGACGGTAAAAGAGAGTTTCGAATATAATTCCATATCCCCTTTGATGATTTTCGCCTGTGGACACAATCGCATCGCCATTCTGATGGGCATCGCAGAACGAACGCCAAAAGTGCGTGCTTCGTAGGAACAAGAGGCTACCACACCTCGGTCGCCACCACCTATAATTAGCGGAATTCCTTCTAATTTGGAATTGGTGAGCCTTTCGCAGGAGACGAAGAAGGTGTCGAGATCTAGATGTACGATGGAGCGGGACATTTTGGTTTTATGTTGAATGTTGAATGATGAATGTTGAATGTTGTAGGTTGAGGGTTGTAAGTTGTAGGTTGAGGGTTGTAAGTTGTAGGTTGTAGGTTGTAGGTTGTAGGTTGTAGGTTGTAGGTTAAGGGTTAAGGGTTTTGGAATTTGACTTTTGGTTTTTTGGTTGCGGGTTATTTTTTTTACAAAATTAGATTGATTTGATATAATTTGTATTATATTTGTTGATATTAATACTATCAATTTTTATTATGGCTGTATTTGCGGGTAATTTGAGATATCTGAGAGGAAAGAAGGAACTGTCACAACAAAAGATAGCGGATGCTTTGCGGATTAGTAGGGGACAATATCAGAAGTATGAGGATGGCGATTCGGAGGCGCCGTATCAGGTTTTGATTCGTATTTCTAAGTATTATGATGTCACGACCGATTTGTTGTTGACGGCAGATTTGACCAAGGTCACTTTAGAAAGTATGATGGCTATTGGGCAAAACCGCATGTTACTGCCGATTACGGTTGATGCTGAAAACAACGATCGGATTGAAGTGGTAACCCACACCGCCAAAGCGGGTTATCGGAGTGGTTATGCCGATCCGGAATTTATTGGTTCATTGCCTCAAATTTCCCTTTCCTTTCTAGGCGCCGGGAAGCATCGTGCTTTTCCTGTGGAAGGCGATTCGATGCCACCACATGAAGACGGTTCTTTTATCGTTGCCAAGTACGTCGAAAAACTGGGAGATATTCTGGATGGTAAGACGTATATAGTGATTACCAAGGAAGACGGTATAGTTTACAAGCGTTTGAACAAGAACGGGAAGAATTCGCTGTTACTGAACTCTGACAATACGTTTTACGAGCCTTATAGCGTCAAGGCTTCGGAGGTGTTGGAGGTTTGGGAATATGTGTGCAATATTGGTAGAAGCGACCGCAAGACGGAATTTAGCCCGGATCATGTGACTTCGTTGTTGATGGAAATGCGCAGTGAACTTCGAGAAGTGAAAGCCAAAATGAACAACGCTTAATCTGCCGGAAAGCCAATAATTGACGGTTGGTATTTCGGGAAGGCAAACTCCATCGGATGATTCTTAGCGTCCAGCCAAGCGTTTTCATCGCTATGTTTTATTAGAATCGGCATTCTTTGATCGCCTTCGCTTTCTTTGCGGTTGTGAATGTATTTCATTTGGGCGTCGGCTTCGGTCGTTACGATGCTGTAAGTATTCCAAACCGAACCGTTTTTATCTTGCCAACTGTTGTAGATTCCCGCCAAGCAGAATAACTCCTGTTCTTGGGAATTGATTTGGTATTTGGTTTTTGATTTGCCTGTCGCGTCATTCCAATGATAATCATAATAAGCCGATACAATCACCAAGCAACGTTTGTTGATGGAGGGCGCAAAAGAGGGTTTATCCTCTAACGTTTCTACTCGGGCGTTGAGCGTACTTTTTCTAAAATCTTTATCGCGATGGGTTGGGATCAATCCCCAAGTAAAATTGGTCGTGATGATTTCGGGTTTGCTATCCAGTATGATGGGAAGATTGGGATAACTGAATCCGTTGATAAAGTCCGACGTGAATACGTTTTCCTTATGGTCGACGTTTTTGTTGAAGAAGTCGGTGATTTCTATAGTTAGTTTACTTTGTTGGACGTAGTAGCACATGGGTTGTGGGTTGTATGTTGTATGTTGTATGTTGTATGTTGTGGGTTGTAGGTTGTGGGTTGTATGTTGTTGGTTTTCTGTTGCATGATGGCAAAGTACCTGGCGTCAAAATTAAACAAGCACTTTTATTTTCTT
>JBIKRP010000070.1:0-8245 GCA_044349145.1 Flavobacterium sp. | reverse complement strand
CACAAAGGACAAAGTCAGAAAATTTTGACAGCGTACATTTGGCCGAATTTCCGAATTACGTTGAAAACTTTGTTGATAAATCTTTAGAGAGTAAAATGCAAAAAGCACAGACCATTTCATCACTCGTCTTATCCCTTCGCAAGAAGGAGATGATCAAGGTGCGTCAACCTTTGCAAAAGGTAATGATACCAATACTTGACGAGAATCAGAGACACGAAATTGAAGCGGTTTCTGACCTCATAAAAGCAGAAGTAAACGTCAAAGAAATTGAACTTTTAGATGATGCTTCGGGTATTTTAATCAAGCAAATTAAACCTAATTTCAAGACCCTTGGACCTCGTTTCGGAAAAGATATGGGATTGATTTCCAAACAAATACAGTCTTTTACGCCAGAGCAAATCAACCAGTTGGATTCGCTTGGAGTTTTGAATATTGAAGTTTCAGGAAATACTATAACTTTATCACAAGAGGATGTAGAGATTTCGTCGCAAGATATTGAAGGTTGGTTAGTTGCCAATTCAAACGGAATTACAGTGGCGCTCGACATTACAATTTCTCCAGAATTGAAAGAGGAAGGCATCGCAAGAGAATTGGTCAATAGAATTCAAAACATTCGTAAAGATTCTGGTTTTGAAGTAACCGATAAGATTCAGGTTCACTTACAAAGCAACGCAGCATTAGAAAAGGCGGTAAAAGCCAACGAAAACTATATCAAGTCGGAAACACTGACCGAATCATTAGTTTTTGAAACCACTATACAAAACGGATTTGAAATAGAATTCGATGATATAAAAACAAGAATATTAATTACAAAATAAGAAGAACATGGTAGATGAAATTGCAAGATACTCAGACGCTGATTTAGCAGAGTTCAAAGAATTGATTTTAAAAAAAATTAACAAAGCACAATCCGATTTAGATTTGATAAAGAGTGCCTATATGAATGACTTAAACAACGGAACCGACGATACGTCACCGACCTTTAAAGCATTCGAAGAAGGAAGCGAAACCATGTCGAAAGAAGCAAACTCGCAATTGGCGATTCGTCAAGAAAAATTTATTCGCGATTTGAAAAATGCGCTTTTCCGCGTAGAAAACAAAACCTATGGTGTTTGTAAAGTAACCGGTAAATTAATCAGCAAAGAACGCTTGATGATTGTACCTCACGCTACGATGAGTATCGAAGCTAAAAACATGCAACGCTAACAGCAAAATGATACAATAAATTAACGCTCCATTGGGAGCGTTTTTTTTAGAAAATAATCTATTTTTGCGCCAATAAAAATCTAAAAATGTCATTAAGAAACGCCTATCTTCTGATTTTCATTATTTTATTAGTAGATCAACTTTCCAAAATTTACATCAAAACCAATTTTGTATTGGGAGAAGAAGTCAACGTTTTTAGTTGGTTTAAAATTTTGTTTATCGAAAACGAAGGCATGGCATGGGGAACAGAAATTCCTGGAACTTACGGGAAACTATTTCTAACCGTTTTTAGACTTTTTGCCGTGACCGCAATTGGTTACTGGTTGTGGGATTCGGTACAAAAGAATAGCTCTACTTATCTTATAGTTGCCATCGCTTTAATCCTCGCAGGAGCTTTCGGAAACATCATCGATTCGGTCTTTTACGGAATTGTTTTCGATGACAGTCACAATCATTTAGCGACTTTATTTTCAGAAAAACCTTATGGTAAAGTTTTCCACGGCAAAGTGGTCGATATGCTGTATTTCCCTTTCATACAAGATTATCCCATGCCAGAATGGGTGCCGTTTATAGGCGGAAAACCTTTCACTTTCTTTAATGCTATTTTCAATGTAGCCGATATGGCAATCTCCACTGGAGTAGGAATTTTGATTGTCTTTAATAAAAAAGCGTTTCACAAAGATTAGTTTTTAGGAGCTTCTTCCTGCTGTTCATTCTATCTTTTTTGTTTGTCAGCCCGAGCGCAGTCGAGCGCAATTTTCCAAACAAAAAAGGATGCCATTGCCATCAGGGCTAGGCATCAGAATTCATATACACGATTCGGTGTAATACAATAATCCAAGGTCACGTCTTGTTCAAAAACGTCTTCAACTGCTTCTTCCGGTTCAAAAAAAGATAAACCAATCTTTAGTGTATTTGGACGGCATTCACTCAAGAAAACATCATAAAACCCTTTGCCGTAACCCACGCGATTTCCAAATTTGTCAAATGCCAAAAGCGGAACGAAAACCACATCAATTTTTTCAACAGGAACTACTAATCCATCAACAGGTTCCGAAATACCAAAATTATTTTTTTTAAATCTTGTAGAATCGGTCAACAAAAAATGTGTCATGCCACAACAATCAAAATCGCTTTGTGAAACCACAATTTCTTTGTCTTTGCCTGCCAATATATGCAATATGAATTCTGTGTCAACTTCTTTCTTCTCTACAATCGGCAAAAAAACATGGAAATAATTTTGTTCCCAAATCGGCATTTTTACCAATTGGTTTGCGATTTCCAAACTCATTTTCTCAATATCATGGATAGAAAGTAAGTTTCTCAATTGCTTGTATTTGATTCTGAGTTCTTTTTTGGTCATGATGTAAAAGTAATTAAACATCAGTTATTCATTATTAATTGTTCATTATTAATTATCAATTAATACACTATTTTTGTACTGCAAACGCCACTTCATTAAATGAGCAACCCATCACTTGAACTTCAAATACAATCGCTTCCTGACAATCCAGGAGTGTATCAGTATTACGACAAAGAAGACAAGATCTTATATGTGGGCAAGGCGAAAGATCTGAAGAAAAGAGTATCGTCGTACTTCAACAAAATCCACGACACGGCTAAAACAAACGTTTTGGTAAAAAAAATCGTAACCATAAAACATATTGTGGTTGCCACCGAATCGGATGCGCTTTTGCTTGAGAACAATTTGATTAAGAAGTTGCAGCCGCGTTATAATGTGCTACTGCGTGACGATAAAAGTTACCCATGGATTTGCATCAAGAACGAGACGTTTCCTAGGGTTTTTTCAACACGAAGAATGGTGAAAGATGGATCTGAGTATTTCGGACCCTATACTAGTTTTAAAACGGTTTCTACCATTTTAGATTTGATCAAAGAATTGTATCCATTGCGCAACTGCAACTTCGATTTGAGCGCAACGAATATCAAAAACGGGAAGTTTAAAGTTTGTTTAGAATACCATATTGGCAATTGTAAAGGGCCGTGCGAAGGCCATGAGTCATTCGAAAATTACCAAAAACAAGTCAACGCTATTCGTGAAATTCTGAAAGGAAACTTCAAAGAAAGCATGCGTGATTTCAAAGCAAAAATGAAAGATTTTGCATCGAAAATGCAGTTTGAAGAAGCTCACAAAATAAAAGAGAAGATAGAAGTGCTCGAGAATTACCAATCGCGCTCTACGATTGTCAGTCCAAAAATCACCAACATCGATGTGTTCTCCATTGTGTCAGACGAAGGTGCCGCATACATCAATTTTCTTCAAATTGCCTATGGTTCGATCATTCGCTCGCATACTATGGAAATAAAGAAGAAGTTAGAAGAAACAGATCAAGAATTGTTGAGCTTGGCGATAATTGAATTACGTGAAAGGTTCCAATTGCTTTCTAAAGAAATTATTGCTCCTTTTGAAGTTGAGGTCGGTGAAATGCTAAAAGTGACCGTTCCGCAATTAGGCGATAAGAAAGAATTACTCGAATTGTCTATCCGAAATGCCAAGTATTACAGAATAGAACAACTCAAGCAATTGCAAATCGTTGATCCGGATCGTCACACCAAGCGAATCATGGCGCAGATGCAGAAAGATTTGAGATTACAGATAGAACCTCGTCACATCGAGTGCTTTGACAACTCAAATATTCAAGGAACAAACCCCGTAGCGGCTTGTGTCGTTTTTAAAGATGGTAAGCCGAGCAAAAAAGATTATCGCCATTTTAACATCAAATCGGTAGAAGGGCCGAACGACTTTGCATCGATGGAAGAAGTTGTATATAGACGTTACAAACGAATGATAGACGAACAACAACCACTTCCGCAACTCATCATTATTGACGGAGGCAAAGGGCAATTGTCGTCGGCGCTAAAAAGTATTGATGCGCTAGACTTGCGTGGTAAAATTGCTATTATTGGCATTGCTAAACGTTTGGAAGAACTATTTTATCCCGGAGATTCTGCGCCCTTGTATTTAGATAAGAAATCGGAAACACTCAAAGTGATTCAATATTTACGAAACGAGGCGCATCGCTTTGGAATCACCTTTCACAGAGACAAACGAAGTCAGAATGCTCTAAATTCTTCAATAGAAAGCATTTCTGGAATTGGAGAAAAAACCATGTTGGTATTAATTAAACATTTCAAAAGTGTTAAAAGATTAAAATTAGCAACTGAAATTCAAATTTCTGCCGTTGTGGGCGCATCAAAAGCAAAAAAAATTACCGACTTTTACAAAACAACTAACTAGTAAGCGTTTCATGAAAAAAATTGCTGTCCTCTTCGTGGCATTTTTTACAATAGTGAATTTGTTTTCGCAAGAACTCGAAACGAAGAAACCAAAAATTGGTTTGGTTCTTAGTGGCGGCGGAGCGAAAGGATTCGCTCACATTGGCGTTTTGAAAGTGCTAGAACAGGCCGGTGTAAAAATCGACTATATTGGAGGAACTAGTATGGGCGCGGTTATTGGCGGATTGTATGCCTCTGGTTATAAGGCACGGCAAATAGATTCTATATTTAAGGCTACCGATTTTGACGCCTTGCTCAGCGATTATGTTGCTAGATCATCTAAAAACTTCTATGAGAAGAGAAATGATGAAATGTATGCGTTTACTTTACCTTTCAAAAAGTTGAAGATTGGCGTTCCCACATCGCTATCTAAAGGATTGTATAATTACAATTTACTCAATAAACTCACTTATAATGTTCGTCACGTTCGTGACTTCAATCAGCTTCCGATTCCATTTTTATGTATCGCAACCGACATTGAAACCGGTGAAGAGGTGCTGTTGAATAAAGGTTATTTAGCTCGGGCGATGTTGGCCAGCGGTGCTTTTCCGACTTTATTTTCTCCGGTCGAAATCGACGGCAAGCTGTTAGTCGACGGAGGTGTAACAAATAATTTTCCAGTAGAAGAATTAAAAAAACTAGGAGCAGATTTTATCATTGGGGTTGATGTTCAAGATGATCTAAAAGACAGAAAATCACTGAAAGAAGCGACACGAATTTTAGTGCAAATAACCAATCTCCAGATGATTGAAAAAATGAAGCAAAAGGTTGCGCTTACTGACATTTATATTAAACCTGACATTAACGATTATGGTGTTATTTCGTTTGACGACGGTCAAGAAATAATCAAAAAAGGCGAAGAAGCAGCTTTTGCTCAGTACGAAGCAATCAAAAAATTAGTTGACACTACAAGAATGGATAAATTGACAGCAATTAAGGTTAAGACAGATACTTTAAGACTTCAGAATATTGTAATTAATCCGCTACAAAAGTATACCAGAGCTTATGTTCTCGGAAAGCTTAGAATGAAACAAAACACGAATATTACTTACCATGACGTACAACAAGGAATAGATAATTTGTCCGCAACTCAAAATTTTAGTGCAATTAGTTATCAATTTGAAAAGAACAACGATCGCGATGATATAGTAGTAAACTTAACAGAAAATTCAACCAAGACATTTCTAAAATTTGCGCTCCATTATGACGATTTGTTCAAAACAGGAGCGCTAGTAAACTTTACACAAAAGAACAGTGTTTTCAGAAATGATATTACTTCATTGGATTTTGTCATTGGTGACAATGTGCGCTATAATTTTGATTATTACGTTGACAATGGTTTTTATTGGAGTTTTGGTGTTAAATCAAAGTATAATCGATTTAATCGAAATGTTGAAACAGACTTTAACGATGGCGAATTGCTTAGCCAATTAGGGATTAGAAGTTTAAATTTAGATTATGCAGAATTCACAAACCAATTCTACATGCAAACCATTTTTATACAGAAGTTTCTCGTTGGCGGAGGCATTGAGCATAAGCATATAGACATTAGTTCTGCAACGCTTAATGCAAGCAATTCAGATTTTGAAAAGAGTAATTACTTAAGTTTTTTTGGCTACTTAAAATATGATGCGTTAGATAATAAATTTTTTCCAAAACGAGGTTGGTATTTTTTCGGGGATGTACAATCTTATTTATATTCTTCTGATTATACAAAGCTATTTAATGAATTCTCAATAGCTAAAGGAGATGTTGGATTTGCAAGAACTATTTTCGAAAAAACAACTTTAAAAATACAGACTGAAATGGGGTTTGCGTTTGGAAACGAAAGCGTTCATTTTTTTGATTTTGTTTTGGGAGGCTACGGCTTTACTCCGATAAATAATTTCAAACCATTTTATGGTTATGATTTTTTAAGTCTTTCAGGAGATAGTTACATAAAAAATGATGTCACTATTGACTATGAATTTTACAGGAAGAATCACATCAATTTTTCAGCAAATTTTGCCAATATCAAAAATAATCTGTTCGAAACCTCTGATTGGATTTCCAGAATTAGCTATTCCGGCTATGCAGCAGGTTACGGATTAGAATCGTTACTTGGCCCCGTTGAATTTAAATATTCTTGGTCACCAGAAACAAATAAAGGATTTGCTTGGTTTAGTGTTGGATTTTGGTTTTAAGGATTACCAACATTCAAAATTTATGTTTGATGTTGTCGAAAAAATAATATATTTGAAATTCTATAAATTATTAAAATAGTAACTATGTCTATTTGGAAGAAAAAATCTATCTCGCTTTTGCTTGCTGAAGCCACAGAATCTGAAAAAGGATTAAAAAGAACATTGACCGCTTGGTCGCTAGTGGCGTTAGGAATAGGTGCAATTATTGGTGCTGGATTATTTGTACGAACAGCAACTGCCGCAGCTCAAAATGCGGGTCCGTCAGTTACAATCGGTTTTATTGTGGCTGCTGTTGGTTGTGCTTTAGCAGGATTATGTTATGCTGAACTTTCTTCTTCTATTCCCATTTCAGGTAGTGCATATACGTATACTTATGCTACGATGGGTGAACTTTTAGCATGGATAATCGGTTGGGATTTAATTTTAGAATATGCTGTCGGAGCCGCCACGGTTGGGATTGCCTGGAGTGAATACCTAAACAATCTTCTGGTCAATGTACTCCATATGAGTCCAATACCATACTCCTTATGTCATTCCCCTTTTCAAAAAGTCATAGATCCCAATACGCAAGAGATACTACAACAAGGAATTATTAATTTGCCTGCACTTTTTATAGTTGGAGTTATTAGCTTGCTCCTTATAAAAGGAACACAAGAATCAGCTTTTGTCAACGGATTAATTGTTGTTGTGAAAGTAACAATTGTAGTTTTGATCATCGTTTTGGGCTGGCATTTTATCAATCCGGTTAATCATACGCCATATATTCCAGAAGTTGGAACTTATACTGATGATCAAGGAATCGGACATCACTACGGTGGTATAATGGGGATCCTTGGTGCCGCAGGAACGGTATTTTTTGCATTTATTGGTTTCGACGCCGTGAGCACCGCAGCTCAAGAAACCAAAAACCCGAAACGAGATATGCCAATCGGAATATTGGGGTCACTTGCGATTTGTACCATTCTTTATATTTTGTTTGCGCATGTTTTAACCGGAGTAGCAACTGTTGAAGATTTTAGAACAGGTGGTAAGGAAGCTTCTGTTGCATTTGCAATTAATAAATACATGATTGGATACGAATGGTTGGCACAGTTCGTAACTGTAGCGATTCTTGCCGGATTTTCTTCTGTAATTTTAGTGATGTTGTTAGGTCAATCACGTGTTTTTTACGCAATGGGGAAAGATGGTTTGTTGCCAAAAGCATTCGGAGATTTGCACCCTAAATACAAAACACCCTATAAAGCTAATTTAGCAATTCTTGTAATTGTCGGACTATTCGCAGCATTTATCCCCGGAGATATTGTGGGAGATATGACAAGTATTGGAACATTATTCGCTTTCATACTAGTTTGTTTTTCTGTTATTGTCCTACGGAAAACAGAACCAGACATGAAACGTGAATTTAAGACACCATTCGTTCCTTTAGTTCCAATTCTTGGTATTGTTGTATGTTTGGCAATGATTTATGGACTAGGTTGGACCAACTGGTTAAGATTGTTGCTTTGGCTTGCAATCGGATTAGTAATCTACTTTTTTTATGGCAAGAAACACAGTAAATT
>JBIKRP010000069.1:0-8341 GCA_044349145.1 Flavobacterium sp. | reverse complement strand
AGTTGCTTTATTTCTGTATGTGTTTGATCGTTTTTAGTGGTCTTGAATACTTTGAAATGAGAATCACCTTTTGCAGCAATTTGTGGAAGATGTGTAATCGCAAGAACTTGCATGGATTGACTCATGTTCTTCATAATGTCACTCATTTTGTTGGCAATTTCTCCAGAAACACCTGTGTCAATTTCATCAAAAATAATTGTTGGTAATTTAGAGTAATTTGCCAATATTGATTTTGTAGCCAACATAATTCTCGACATTTCACCTCCCGAAGCCACTTTTTTCAGCAATCCAAAATCAGCACCTTTATTTGCAGAAAACAGAAATTGAATCTCTTCTTTACCATTTGGCAAATATGACGTGGTAGCGATTAATTCGATTTTAAAACGAACATGCGGCATTCCCAATTGTGCTAACATATCAACCCATTTTTCGGTTAATACAGGAATTGCTGCTACCCTATTTTTATGTATTTGTGATGCGAGGTCATCAAGAATAATGGCTGTTTCTTTGAGATTGGACTCTAAGGATACAATCGTATTTTCAATTTCGGCAAAAGCGAGTACTTGTGATTCGAGCTTTGTTTGTATTTGAATCAAATCTTCCACCGTATTTACTTGATGCTTCTTTTGCAATGTGTACAATAATTGTAGTTGCTGATTAATCGATTGAAGATTTTTAGGGTCATGCACCAAATCACCCTCTTTTCTAATTAGTTCTTCTATACTGTCTTTCAATTCTATGGACACAGAGTCGATACGTTCGTATAAGTTTTGAAATGACTCTGAAAATCCGCTAACTTTTTGCATCGAAGCTTTGAGCTCATTGAGCAGATGCAGCACTCCATATTGATCTTCATTTGCAATTAGGATTGCTTTATTGACATATTCCTTTATGTATTCAACATTATTCAATTGCTCAAAACGTTCCTCTAATTCGGCTTGGTTAATGGATTTTAATGAAATTGAATGAAGCTCTTGAAGCAAGAAACTAGTGTAATCCTCCTCTTTCAATAATACTTGTAATTCCGTTCTTAAGGCTTGTAGCTGTTGCGTATCTATTTTGAATTGCTTCAAATATGTACCGTACTTTTCTATTAAAGTGCCATTTGCTGCTACCGCGTCAATAATTTGAAATTGATAACTACTTTCTGATAATTCCTGCGTTTGATGTTGTGAATGAATATCAATCAAATAGTCGCTTAACTCTTGCAATTCTTGCAAATTTACTGGCGTATCATTGATGAAAGCTCTTGATTTTCCAGAGGGTAAAACTTCGCGACGAAGAATTGTAGTTTCTTCATAATCCAAATCATTGCTTTCGAAGAAATGTCGTAAATTATAATTTGATATGTGAAAATGCGCTTCTATGATGCACTTTTCTTCTTTGTTTTTTAAAGAGGTCAAATCGGCACGCTTTCCTAAAACCATTCCTAAAGCCCCTAATAATATCGACTTTCCCGCTCCTGTTTCTCCTGTAATAATCGAGAAGCCACTTGAAAAATCGATATGCAATTTTTCAATCAAAGCAAAATTATTGATAGAAAGCGATTGAATCATGGTTTGAAATTGAATAGTGTGAACAAGCTAAACGGCGGAAAGTAAAGAACTACAGCTTAATTTCAGACCATTTTTCAGAATTCATCGGAGAAATCGTGTAGAGCTTATTTAGTAAACTTGCGGTATCAACGGTGGCTCCGCCAGTAAAGATAGATACAATTTCATCCGATTTTGCATCAAAGAATATTCTTGTTAGATAAGAATTAGGTCGATTTAATTCCATATAGGACAATTTGGTAATGGCCTCGCTAATTCTTTCCTTAGCTACTTTTTGATCTTGATGCATTTGGTCTAATCCTTCAAAATGGTACGTATACAAAGCTTCTCTAAATTGAGTAAAAGTATTTGTAAGTACATTTGTAATAAACCAATATCTGTTTTGGTTCGTGTCGCCCTGCGTCCAACCTTTGTAACCACTTGATTGCGCTACATTGGCAACCTCTTGTGCTGCTTCATAGTAGGGCTGCCCACCATCCATCTTATACGTATCGGCATCCATTGCAATAATCACTAAACTATAAAAAGCAATTACAGAAACCAGATTAGAATCAAATGAATTTGGATTATAATTTAATAATTGAAATTCGGTATACTCAAAATTAAAATCTTTATCATTATAATTCAGGACCGGAGATGAATACATGGAATTGTATATTGGTCTCGAAGATCCGACTTGAATTGTAGCTTTAAATTGATTCGCAGCATATTCGGTGATATTGATGAACATCGAGCAATTGATTCGCTCTACATTCTTTACTTTCTGGGAAGTCCAATTCGTTTTATTTATAAAATCACTAAGCGAAGTTTCAAGTGTTTTAAAAACTTGATTGTTGGTCCCTGCTACTTGTTCAAAATTAACCTTAACGGTACAATTTAGCTCTTGAGCATTTGTATATCCAACCACAAAAAGTAAAACAAGAATAAGTTTTTTACACATGATATTGTTCGATTATCTTATTAATAATGTCCTCTGCCACAGCTTCTTTTGTTTTTAAATCCATAGGCTGAATAGAAAAATTCTTGTCAATAAAGGTAACTTTATTTGTGGATTTACTAAAACCTGCTCCTTCGTCTTGCAATGAATTTAGAACAATCAAATCTAAGTTTTTTTTCTGAATTTTCAACTTGGCATTTTCGATTTCATTATTTGTTTCTAATGCAAACCCCACTAAGAACTGTTTTTTCTTGATTTGTCCCAATGACGCTAGGATATCTTTGGTTCTCTCTAATTCAATGGAAAAATTTTCCTCGGCTTTCTTAATTTTTTCAGCAGCAACATTTTTTGGACGATAATCTGCTACAGCTGCTGCACAGATTACAACGTCGGAATCTGCATAATATTGATGACAGGCGACATACATTTCTTGAGCCGAAACAACACGGTTTAAAGCAATACTAGTATTGTTAGTATTTAGATGCGAAGGTCCCGTAACTAAAGTAACCTCGGCGCCCAATCGTGCCGCACATGCTGCAATATCAAAGCCCATTTTCCCAGAGGAATGATTACCAATAAATCTCACGGGATCAATAGCTTCATAAGTTGGTCCAGCAGTAATTAGAAACTTTTTCCCTTTTAATGGTAATTTACTTTCAATATCTGCTTCTAAAAAAGCAACGATATTTTCTGGCTCCGCCATACGTCCTTCACCAGACAAACCACTGGCTAGTTCTCCACATTCAGCGGGAATAATGATATTTCCAAATTGATGTAATGCCTTAAAACTGGCCACAGTTGATGGATGCTTGTACATATCCAAGTCCATTGCTGGTGCAAAATAAACTGGACATTTTGCCGATAAGTAGGTTGCAATTAGAAGGTTGTCGCAATTGCCGTTCACCATTTTAGATAAGGTCTTGGCAGTGGCTGGTGCAATGAGCATGAAATCGGCCCAAAGTGCTAATTCAACGTGATTATTCCATTGTGAACCATCGTCTTCTTCGTTGTAAAAACTAGAATGTACTGGATTCTTGGAAAGCGTTGATAAAGTTAAGGGTGTTATAAAATCCCTTGATGCTGGAGTCATGATTACTTGAACCTGAGCTCCAGCTTTGATAAAAAGTCTAACTAGATGTGCAGTTTTGTAAGCGGCAATCCCACCAGAAATACCTAGTACTATTTTTTTACCCCTTAAGACTGACATCAAATAATTATTTTGCGTTATCTGCTCTGTGGTAGATCTTACCATCTAACCATTCTTGCACTGCTAATGCATGTGGTTTTGGTAATTTTTCATAGAATTTAGAAACTTCAATTTGCTCTTTATTTTCAAAAACTTCTTCTAAACTATCATTATAAGTTGCAAACTCTTCTAGTTTTTCGGTCAATTCCTTTTTAATTTCCGAATTGATCTGATTGGCTCTTTTTGCCATGATCGTAATTGCTTCATACACATTGCCAGTTGGTTCTTCAATAACGCTTTTGTTATAGGTTATTGTGTTTACTGGTGCATTCGTCTTTTTTAAATCCATGATTTAATTTATTTAGAAAATTGTTGTAAATCTTTATCTATTCTTGCAAGCATTTCTGTTGCTTTCTCCTGGTATTTTGAACCTTCCTTAAACTTCATTAGGTTCGAATATGCTGTTTTGGCATTTTTCAATCTTTCTTCCATTTTTGCAGGAACGCTATTGATTGCCAGTTTATAGGCAGAGTCTAATCTGTAGAACAATGCAGCTTCTTTATAAGGCGTTCCCGGGTAAGCGTCAATAAAATTGTCTAAAGCCACCAAAGCAGCTTTGTGATCGGAAATTGTATTGTATTGTTTTGCGATCTCGAAATACTTCTTTTCAATCTTACCGGTCAAATCCTTGAGTATTAAATTGGCCTCAGGCAAATAACTAGAATTCGAATAAGTGTCAATAAACGTTTGTAATTTATCAATGGCTTTAACCGTTTCTGTTTGATCTAAACTATAAGGCGGAGACAACTTGGAGTAACATTTCCCAACCAAATACGCCGCTTCTTCTATTTTTTCACTTTTGGGATAACTAGAAACAAAACTCTCAAATTGATAAGCGCCTAAATAATACTGCTCTGTTTTGTAGTAAGACTGAGCATACATATAAAACATTTTCTCAGATTGTGGCTTTCCCCGAAAAGCAGGCGCCATTTGCTCAAAAAGGCGAATGGCTTTATTATATTTTTTTGCTTCGTATTTTTTTTCCGCTTGTTCATACTTAACAGAAACATCATCCGATTTTAAAGCTTTCTGGTAGGGACTGCATGAACTAACAAGGACTAAAAAAGTCAAAAAGTACAAAAATTTAATCATTATTTTTGGGATAATCTTATTGATTTACAGCTTTTATATGCCTATCAAAACGAACCGCAAATTTAGTTATTAATTAGACACTACAAAATATTTCTTACATTATTAAAAGGAAGGCAACAAATTCAGAATCTGTTACAATTCTTTAATGAATTTTTCTATTCTTGCAGCCAAATCAGTATCGACATTTACTAATGGAAGTCGAACGGTATTTTCCGATAATCCTAAATAACTAAAAATCTCCTTAATTCCCGCAGGATTGCCTTGTTCAAAAATCAAATTGATACCATCGGCCAACCGATAATGAATATCGTAAGCTTCTCGTACCTTGCCTTTCAAACCCAATCGAATCATCTCGGAAAACTGCTTGGGTATTCCCTCTCCAATTACAGAAATAACGCCACTTCCACCTGCTAAAACCATGGGTAGCGCAATCATATCATCACCAGAAATAACCAAGAAATCTTTCGGTTTGTTTTGAATCAGTTGCATCGCTTGAACCATATCACCTGCCGCCTCTTTGATTGCGACAATATTCTTGAAATCGTTCGCTAAGCGAATCACTGTTGAAGGCAACATATTACTTCCTGTTCGAGCCGGTACGTTATAAAGAATAATCGGTTTGGGCGATGCCTCCGAGATCGCTTTGAAATGCTGATACATCCCTTCTTGCGTGGGTTTGTTGTAATATGGCGATACGGAAAGAACTGCAACAAAGGCGGATAAATCTCTAGTCTTTAACTCATTGACCACTTGTGCTGTATTGCTACCGCCAACACCAAGAACCATTGGAATTCTATTTGCATTAACCTCGATAACCGTTTGGATGACTAGTTCCTTTTCTTCAGCATTTAAAGTGACATTCTCCGCAGTTGTTCCTAGAACTACGAGATATTCTATTTGATTGTCAATTTGATACTTTACAATTTTTTTTAACGCTTCAACGTCGACGGTCAAATCTTTTTTGAAAGGTGTTACTAGCGCAACTCCAGTTCCGATTAGTGATTGCATATAGGTTTAAATTTTATTTAATATTTTTAAGTATTTGAAAAGTTCTTCTAGAAAAACTTTATAATTTTCAGCGTTAGTACTAATCATGAAATGGTTTAGTTTATTATCAACAGAAGAAAATCCCACCTTAAAACTGGCTTTAGATTGATTTGACACTAGCAACAAAGCCGATTTTTCCACATCATAATAATTGATTAGTAAATCGAATTTTTGAGCGATAAAATCTTTGACTTCCGACTTGTCAAATGTTGCCGTCCAACTCAAATCCTTGTGGCAAAATGTTGGATAATCAAAAGTTTCATTTTTCTTTATCTTGTCTTTGAAAACCAAAACTTTAACGTCGCTTTCTTGAATTCCTTTTTGAACAAGTTCTTGAACCAAAGCATCTTTTTCGTAGAAGTAACTTTCGTCGAAAACAATTCCTACTGTTTGTATTTTCTTATTTAAAGGAATGTGATTTACGTTGGCAATACTCTTCTTGACTATTTTTTGAGTAAAAAAATTCTTTAAATAATTTAAAAACATACTACATTTACTTGAATTACAAATTTACTTAAATAAGTTTCATTTCGGATGGCAAAACTAAAAAACTATAACGCTGTACTTGTCCATTTTGTTTTATTCTTAACATATCTATTTGTTAGCGCATGCAGCACAACAAATCTGCAGGTAACGAAAGTTGAAGGCAAGTTAATACCAATCGCAAGCGAAAATAGAGAATCAGCTGAAATCTCGAAGTTTATTCAACCATACAAAGAACACATCGACAAAGACTTAAGCACTGTTTTGGCTTTTGCGCCAGAAACCATCGACAAAAATGGTGCTTGGCAAACACCAATGGGAAATCTATTTTCGACCGTTGTATTTGAGAAAGGAAATCCGATTTTCAAAAAAAGGGAAAACCTATCAATTGATATTGTTTTGTTGAATCATGGTGGTATTCGAACAATTATACCTAAAGGTAATGTGACGGCGCGAACCGCTTTTGAAATCATGCCTTTTGAAAACAGTCTGGTTGTCATCGAACTTAAAGGAGAGCAAATTGAAGATCTTTTGAATTATTTTATCACCGAGAAAAAACCGCACCCTTTGTATGGAATGACTTTTACTATTGGCAAAGACAATGATGCAAAAGATATTTTGATTCAAGGGAAATCATTTGACAAGAACACATCCTATTTTGTTGGGACCAACGATTATTTGGCAAATGGCGGTGACAATATGATTTTTTTCAAAAAAGGAATTCATAAGTATGACTTAGATTATAAGTTACGGAATATACTAATCGATTATTTTACAGATGTTGAAACCGTGCCTTTAATCACTGATCAAAGAATAACAGTTGAAAAATAGCGACTAGTCCTAGCCCTGATAGAGCCGGCATCCTTTTTTTTAGGATTGGTCCGAAGCAAAGCGAAGGACACATCCTAAAAAAAAGATAAAGGCGAAAGCAGGACCGAGCTCCTAAAAGAACAATGATGAAAAGACGAGAGTTTATCGAAAAAACGTCGGCAGCAGCAGCTTTTGTTGGCTTGGGCATGTCGTTAAGCAGTTATAAATCGCTGGATGTTTCGGGTTTGGACAACAAACATTTGACCATTCTTCATACGAATGATGTTCATAGTTATATCGATCCATTTCCGGCCAATCATCCCAAAAACCCGAATATGGGTGGCGTCGCGCGGCGAGCTGCCTTGATCGAGATGATCCGGAAAGAAAATCCAAATGTACTTCTACTGGACGCCGGGGATATTTTTCAGGGAACACCCTATTTTAACTATTACGGTGGCGAATTAGAATTCAAACTGATGAGCATGATGAAATATGATGCCGCAACGCTGGGAAATCATGATTTTGATAATGGGATTGATGGTTTTTATAGTCAATTGCCCCATGCTTCTTTTGAATTTGTTTCCGCCAATTACGATTTTAGAAATACGGTTTTGGACGGAAAAGTAAAACCCTATACTATTCTTCACAAGAATGGAATAAAAGTGGGTGTTTTCGGCTTAGGCATTGGTCTAGACGGATTGGTAGACAAGAAGAACTATAAAGAAACTGTATACCATGAACCTGTGTCGGTTGCACAAGATGTCGTTCGCATTTTAAAACAAGAGAAAAAATGCGATTTGGTTATTTGTTTGTCGCATTTGGGTTATAAATATAAAGATGAACCCGATAAAATTTGCGATTTGAAATTGGCAGGTTTGACCCAAGACATCGATCTAATTATTGGCGGTCACACACACACTTTTCTGGATAAACCAACGGTGTTGAAAAATGCAATTGGTCAGGATGTCTTGGTGAATCAGGTAGGATGTTATGGCGTTAACTTGGGTAGAATTGACTTCTATTTAGATTCAAATACCAATAAAACTGCGTTAGGAAGATCAATAATTGTCTAATTTTCTGCTTTTTCCATAAACTTAAGAAATGCGTAATGTGCTAAAGAAAAAACGAGCGCAGATAAAGGTTTGAAAATTTGAAAGGACAAATAGAACTTGT
>JBIKRP010000068.1:0-8352 GCA_044349145.1 Flavobacterium sp. | reverse complement strand
TCCAAAAGTCAAATTATATATGAACGATCAGAATTTTGTTTCTGGCGGAATTACTAATGAATCTCCATTGTTTTTAGCCTATTTGGAAGATGAAAATGGCATCAATACGGCAAGCGGCATCGGGCACGATATTGTTGCAATTCTTGATGGAAATGAAAGTGCTCCCTACAAATTGAATGATTACTACGAAACTGAATTAGATAATTATAAGCAAGGCAAACTAAAATTTCCTTTTCGAAATTTATCTAAAGGATTGCATACAATCACCTTTAAAGCTTGGGACGTATACAACAACCTAGTTACTGCAGAAATACAATTTTTGGTTGTAAGTGACGAATCCATTACCATTTCAAACGTTCTAAATTATCCAAATCCATTTGTGAATTACACGCAGTTCTGGTTTACACACAATAGACCTTTTGAACCCTTGGAAGTGCAAGTACAAGTAATGACAATTACTGGAAAAATTGTGTGGACAAAGAACCAAACCATAACAAATGCAGAAACGATTTGCAGAGAAATCACGTGGGACGGAAAAGACGACTTTGGCGACAAGATCGGTAAAGGTGTTTATGTCTATAAACTTACCGTAAAATCGATTCTGAGTAATTCAAAAACAGAAAAATACGAGAAACTTGTAATACTTTAATAAAATACTATATTTGTAAACTTTTTAAAAATCGAGGATGAAAAATAAATTTCTTTTAGTTGCTTTCTTTACCACGCTTTATTTTGTCAATGCTCAACAGAGAGTAATTACTACAGGAGTTCCTTTTCTTTTGGTTGCTGGCGATGCTCGTGCAGCGGGAATGGGCGACAACGGGGTGGCATCTTCGCCAGATGTATATTCGCAACAATGGAATCCTTCAAAATATGCGTTTTCAATTGACAAACAAGGTTTTTCAGTTGGATACACTCCTTATTTAGTAGAATTAGTGAATGATATCTCGTTATCTCAAATTACCTATTTCAATAAATTTAACGAACGAAGTGCTTTTGCTGGAAGTATTCGATACTTCAGTTTGGGCGAAATCGAATTAAGGGAAAATTTAGATGATGCAGCATTAGTAGTTAAACCCGCAGAATTTGCACTTGATTTATCTTATGCGTTGAAGTTAAGTGACTATTTTTCTATGTCTGTCGCAGGAAGATATATCAATTCAAATTTGAGATTCCCAACCACTTCAACGTCTTCAAGTTCAGAACCAGCGACTTCTTTTGCTTTTGATGTGTCGGGGTTTTACCAATCAGAGGAAATGTCATTCGATAGTTTTAATGGAAAATTGCGTTTGGGTTTTAATTTTCAGAATTTAGGACCAAAAATCAATTATGATAAAGCTGACGACGACAAAGGGTCAAATTTCTTACCTGCCAACATGAAATTAGGAGCAGGGTTCGATTTCATTTTAGACGATTACAATAAAGTTACTGTAAATGCGGAAATTAGTAAATTATTAGTTCCCACGCCTATTGAACCTGATCTAAAAGATTTGAATTCAGACGGAGAAATTGATCAAAATGAAACAGAGAGAGCAAGAAGTATTGCCCAAGTAGAATATAACAGAATAGGATGGACAGAGGGTATTTTCAAATCATTCAATGATGCTCCGGGAGGATTTAGCGAAGAATTAAGGGAGTTAACTTATTCCGTAGGTACAGAATATAATTACCAAGATTCCTTTGCATTTCGTTTGGGATATTTTTATGAGCATCCTGATAAAGGAGGAAGAAGATTCTATTCGTTAGGAGCTGGCTTTAAGTACAATATCATTAAAGTAGATGTTTCCTATTTATTCTCAGCATCAAGAGTAAAAAATCCGCTTGAAAATACTTTACGATTCTCCCTAAGCTTTGCTTTTGGCGATAAATATGATGAATTTTAGAAATCAACAATTATAAATTAAGAATCCAAATTTCAACTTTAAGAAATTTGGATTTTTTTTCCCTTATAGCGTATGAAAAACATAACAGTGTCTACCCAATTTACTGTGTTCGAGAATCTTCTAGAATTGCCTGAATCCATAAAAGATTTGATGGAACAAGCCGTTTCGATTAGAAAAAAAGCATACGCTCCTTATTCGAAGTTCCGAGTTGGTGTCGCCATTCTTTTAGATAATGGAAAAGTAGTTTTGGGCTCCAATCAAGAAAACGCAGCCTATCCTTCTGGCTTATGTGCAGAGCGTGTGGCCATCTTTCAAGCTGGCGCTATTTATCCTGACAATAAGATTGTAAAAATGGCTATCACCGCCGCTTCAGACAACAATCAAACTTCAGCTCCAATTCCACCTTGTGGTGCCTGCCGACAATCTATCGCTGAATATGAATTTAAGCAAGATGAGCCAATTGAAATCTATTTTATGGGTGAAATTGGAGTCATTTACAAATCCGATTCGCTGAAAAATTTACTCCCATTTAGTTTCGATAAAAACTTCTTATAGATTCACAAAAATTCGTCTTTTTAATTTTACTTCTAACGAGGAATGTTTTACTTTTGCCTTTCGCAAATTTGTGTGAGGAAACTATTTTGCGTTCTAGTTAAATTAAATAGACACAAAAGAAAATTAGCCTAATGAAAGAAGTCACAAAAGAGGTTTATTTGAAGTGGTATGAAGACATGCTGCTTTGGAGAAAATTTGAAGACAAACTAGCCGCTCTTTACATTCAACAAAAAGTAAGAGGATTTCTTCACTTATATAACGGACAGGAAGCAGTCTTAGCGGGTGCTTTACACGCTATGGATTTGTCGAAAGATAAAATGATTACTGCCTACAGAAATCACGTTCAACCTATCGGGATGGGTGTTGATCCAAAAGCAGTAATGGCGGAACTCCTAGGAAAAGTAACCGGAACTTCCAAAGGAATGGGCGGTTCGATGCATATTTTCTCTAAAGAAAAAGGATTCTACGGAGGACACGGTATTGTAGGTGCACAAATTCCGGTTGGTGCTGGAATCGCATTTGCCGACAAATATTTCAACACAGGCGGTGTTACATTAACCTATTTTGGTGATGGTGCCGCACGTCAAGGTTCTTTACACGAAGCCTTCAACATGGCGATGTTATGGAAACTTCCAGTTGTATTCATTGTAGAAAATAATGGATACGCCATGGGAACTTCTGTTGAAAGAACTGCAAATCACACTGATATTTGGAAACTTGGTTTGGGTTATGAAATGCCATGTGGACCAGTAGATGGAATGAATCCCGTCAAAGTTGCTGAAGCCATGCACGAAGCCATTGACAGAGCGCGACGTGGCGATGGACCAACTTTCTTGGAAATGAAAACGTATAGATATAGAGGTCACTCAATGTCTGATGCACAATTATATCGTTCTAAAGAAGAAGTCGAAGAATACAAAAAAATCGACCCAATTACGCAAGTTTTAGACGTGATCAAAGATCAGAAATACGCCACCGATGCAGAAATTGAAGCCATCGACGAAAGAGTAAAAGATTTGGTGGAAGAATGCGCTACTTTCGCAGAAGAATCGCCATTCCCAGAAGTACAACAGCTGTATGATGTTGTTTACGAAGAAAAAAATTACCCATTTATTCCCCATAAACTATAATCGATATGGCAAAAATTATCACGATGCCACGCTTGAGTGATACTATGACCGAAGGTGTTGTAGCAAAATGGCTTAAGAAAGTGGGCGATAAAATTAGCGAAGGAGATATCCTAGCTGAAATTGAAACAGACAAAGCAACGATGGAATTTGAATCTTTCAATTCCGGAACCCTTTTACATATCGGAATTCACGAAGGCGAAACTGCACCAGTTGATGCACTTTTAGCCATCATCGGAACCGCTGGAGAAGACATTGCTCCTCTACTCAACGCATCTAAACAAAATGCCGGACCATCCGCTGTCGTTACAGAAGAAAAAGTGGCAGTTGCTGCACCATCAACTGAAAGTACACCAATAGCAGCATCACTTCCAAAAGGAGTAGTCGTTGTAACCATGCCTCGATTAAGCGACACGATGACTGACGGAACAGTTGCCTCTTGGTTGAAAAAAATTGGAGACAAAGTTTCAGAAGGTGATATTTTAGCTGAAATTGAAACGGATAAAGCTACCATGGAATTCGAATCGTTCAACGCTGGAACGCTATTGTTCATCGGCGTTAACGAAGGTGAAACTGCCCCTGTTGATAGCGTACTTGCCATTATTGGACCTGCAGGAACTGACATTACAGGTATAGCTGAAAATTATAAAAAAGGCGGCGCAGCTACAATTGTCACCCCGAGCGCAGTCGAGGGGCAAAAACAAACTGAAACCACTACAGAAGATACAGTTCAAGTAGTATCTGACGGAAAAAGAATTTTCATTTCTCCTTTAGCGAAGAAAATAGCGGAAGAAAAAGGAATCAATATCGCGCAAGTGAAAGGTTCGGGCGAAAACGGACGTATTGTCAAAAGTGATATCGAAAACTATATGCCATCGTCACAAGCTGTCACCCCGAGCGCAGTCGAGGGGCAACCGTCATCAGAAAACCGTCAACAAACAACAGTTCAACCTTTCGTTCCTGCTGGAGAAACTTTAACAGAAGAAATCAAAAATTCGCAAATGCGTAAAATCATTGCGAAACGTTTGTCTGAATCTATTTTCACAGCTCCACATTTCTACTTGACTATTGAAGTGGCAATGGATGAGGCGATGAAATCAAGAGCAACCATCAACACGATTCCAGACACCAAAGTTTCTTTCAACGATATGGTCATCAAAGCGTGTGCAATGGCGTTGAAAAAACATCCAAAAGTAAATTCACAATGGAGAGAAGACTCCATCCTTATCAACCACCATGTCAATGTTGGCGTTGCTGTTGCGGTAGAAGACGGATTAGTGGTTCCTGTTTTGCGATTTACCGATCAAATGAGTTTATCTCAAATCGGAAATAGCGTAAAAGATGTCGCTGGAAGAGCAAAATCGAAAAAATTACAACCTGCAGAAATGGAAGGTAGTACATTTACGGTTTCTAATCTCGGTATGTTTGGAATTTCAGAATTCACATCCATTATCAATCAACCGAACTCTGCGATTTTATCGGTTGGTGCTATCGAAGAAAAACCTGTCGTTAGAAACGGACAAATTGTGGTAGGAAATACCATGAAAGTTACTTTGGCTTGCGATCACCGCACGGTTGATGGTGCTACTGGCGCGCAATTCCTTCAAACTCTCAGACAGTACTTGGAAAATCCAGTAACGATGTTAGCATAATTGTGTCAGCCCGAGCACAGTCGAGAGCATCACTTTCAAAATACAAATTCCCGTTTTGACCTTTCAGAACGGGAATTTTTCATTTAATTTACAGTATAAATACCTCTTCATGAAAAAGCTAATTACCCTTTGTTTCTTATCCGCTATTTTATCTTGTCAACAAAAGGAAGCTGTTGTTGTTCCTCATTTCGTCAAAGATGAACATTCTTTCTCCAAACCCAATGATGCGGTTGTCAAGCATTTGGATTTAGATATTAACGTTGATTTCGAATCGCAATCCATTTCCGGAAAAGCTACGTGGACCATTGACAATACCTCCAAAGGAAAAGAAATCATCTTCGATGAAAATACGCTAAACATTACCAAAGTAACACTTGGCGATGATGAAAAAGAAACGAAATTCAGTCTTGGAACTGCTGTAGAATTTCATGGGCAACCACTCCAAGTTCGGATTGAACCAAACACCAAAAAAGTCAATATCTACTACAATACGACCAAAGACGCAGTGGCTTTACAGTGGTTAAAACCAGAACAAACCGCAGATAAAAAGAAACCGTTCTTATTTTCTCAAGGTCAAAGTATTTGGTCTCGAACATGGATTCCGTGTCAAGATTCTCCCGGAATTCGTTTCACTTACAACGCCAAAGTTTCCGTTCCAAAAGATCTAATGGCGGTAATGAGTGCTACAAATCCGCAACAAAAAAACGATAGTGGTATTTATACTTTCAAACAAGACAAAGCTATTCCCTCCTATTTAATGGCGATTGCTGTGGGTGATCTACAATTCAAGTCCATTGACAATCGAACAGGTGTTTACGCCGAAGCGTCACAAATCAACAAAGCCCAATGGGAATTTGCCGAATTGGGAAAAATGGTTCAAGTGGCAGAAAAACTGTACGGGCCTTATCGCTGGGGACGCTATGATGTGTTGGTATTACCGCCAAGTTTCCCTTATGGCGGAATGGAAAATCCTAACTTGACGTTCTTAACCCCTGGTTTATTGGCAGGCGATCGTTCCCTAACCAGTATACTGGCGCACGAATTGGGTCATAGTTGGAGTGGCAACTTAGTGACCAACGCAACATGGGATGATATTTGGCTTAACGAAGGATTTACTACTTACGTAGAACATCGCATTGGTGAAGCCGTATTTGGTATTGATGAAGCCAAAATGCAAGACGTTTTCAGCAGAAAAGTACTGAGTCAAAACATCGAAGAATACGGAAAAACCAATCCCGACACCAGACTTAAAGTCAATACGACTGGAAGAAATCCAGATGAAGGTTTGAGCGACATACCTTACGAAAAAGGCTATGCCTTCCTTCAAACCATCGAAGACGCTGTCGGTCGCGAGAAGATGGATGCTTTCCTAAAAGACTATTTCAACGCACACGCGTTTCAATCGATTACCACGGAGGATTTTGTAAAGTACTTCAAAGAAAATCTTCTAAAAAACGATGACGCGCTAGCCAACAAAATCAAACTCGACGAATGGATTTACCAACCTGGAATTCCATCCAATATTATCATTCCGATTTCTAAAGATTTCAACACCATCGATAGCATTCTAGCTAATTGGCGCAAAACAGGGATCAAAGGTTTGAGTAGCATCATCAAATCGACCAACGAAAAACAATACTTTATCGATCATCTTCCCGAAGACATTACGCCCAAAGAAATGACCGATTTAGATGCCGAGTTTCATTTCTCCGACAAAGGCAATTTCGTCATCAAGCGCCAGTGGTATGTCATCGCCATCAAGCACCAATACCAAAGGGCGTATCTTGCCATCGAAGCGTTTATGATTGCCACGAGCAGAACTGGTTCGTTGCAAATGCTCTACAAAGAAATGGTCAAAACACCACAAGGAAAAGTCTGGGCGAAAAGTATTTTTGAAAAAGCAAAATCGGGTTATCACAAAACCACGGTGCAAGATCTGCAAAGTACAATTGAGTAATTTGTGTTTCCGAATTTGAATCATTGGGGCGTGCCGGCTCAAGAGCCTTTTGCCTATTCATTAATATTTGGCAAGCCGTCGGGCTATTCGCTAAAGTCCTCGCCGCTCCGTTGCACTGCGCGGCTGTGGGCTACCGCTTCACACGAGCGATAGCGAATTGGCGAAGCAATCCCTCACGCGGTAGTATTCAACTTCACACAATTCCTTTTAAAGTAATCAATCTTTGACACAGCGTACTGATTTTCCTGCTGCAAGGAAATTACTATACTGTGATAAACTAGGCCAGTTATAACCAAGTTGCCAATAACTATTGACATTATTATTAGGAGAAGACTCTGCCGTGGTCGACCAAAAGTAGCCGTATTGTCCAGCAAAAACAGTCACTCCTTCGACCGATGTACGTCTTCCTCCCGGTAGTGCAGTAAAGCCACTGCTATTGGTTCCCATATAATTTGTCGTTGTTTGCCAACCTGTTTTTGATTTCATTTTAATTCCCGAATTGGTTCCTAAGTTCGTTTTTAAAGCAATCCACTCGGTGTCGTTTGGAACATGCCAGCCTACCGGTGCTAATCCTCTCGGATCCATTACAGCATAGCCGTTATAAAGTTTTCCATAGACAATACCGTTACCGTTGCTGTTTGAATAATAGCACCAAGCTCCGGTAGTCAGGCCGATCCATTCTGTAGGATCAGTCACTTGTGGAATGGGATCTCCATTCCTGTAACGGCTTACATCTAAGTTTTTAGTCATCCAAACTTGCGTGCCAATTTGTACTTCTCCATTTTGCAATGGCACCGTTGGTCGCGACGCTGCTAGGTTTTTCGTTTTGGCTTCTTCGTCAGAACAGGAGATTAAACCAAAGAATAATATTGTGATAATGGTGTAGTAGTATTTCTTCATGATGTTCTTCTTTTGAACTTTTATAAAAGTAACAATTATAACTATAAATACAAGTTGCTCATTTTATTTCTTTGCAATCCTTGCGTTTTACCTTAGCGTTTCTTTGCGGTAAAAATAAGACCAAAAAGCCCGTTCGTTAGAACAGGCTTTTATAAAAAAGGCGACGACTTGAGGCGTTAGCCGACAGCGTCGCTCCGATAAAAAACAAGAAAGCCTGTTCGTTAGAACAGGCTTTCTACTAAAAAAGGCGACGACATACTCTCCCACAAATTGCAGTA
>JBIKRP010000067.1:0-8356 GCA_044349145.1 Flavobacterium sp. | reverse complement strand
CCCACCCTTCGACTGCGCTCAGGGTGACATTACGCAATATTAACAACAGTTTCGATTTGTGGTGCAAACTTCTTAATCGTAGTTTCTACTCCCGCTCGCAACGTCATTTGATTGACACTACAGCTGATGCACGCTCCTTCGAGACGCACTTTGACGTGTTTTCCGTCCTCAATTGAAATCAAAGAGATGTCGCCGCCGTCCGAATTGAGGAAAGGTCTGATTTCTTCGAGCGCTTTCTCTACGTTGATGGTTAATTCTTCTGTGGTCATTTTTTGGATTATTAGATTATTGGATTTTAAGATTGTAAGATTTTAGGACTGTAAGAAAATGTCTCATAGTCTTAAGATCTTACCGTCTTACCATCTATTTTTTTACAGCAGAACAGCCTGCCATTGTTGTGATTTTGATTGCTTCGGTTGCAGGTAAGTTCTCGTTTCTTTTTACAACTTCTTCTACCACATTTCGGGTAATTTCTTCGAAAACACCTTCGATAACGGAACCTGTTTGCATCGCTGCTGGTCGACCGTAATCGCCTGCTTCACGGATCGATTGCACGATGGGCACTTCTCCTAAAAACGGCACTTGCAAATCTGCTGCTAAGTTCTTCGCACCTTCTTTTCCGAAGATATAATATTTGTTATTCGGCAGTTCTTCTGGAGTGAAATACGCCATGTTTTCGATGATTCCCAAAACGGGAACATTGATGCTGTCGGACAAAAACATCGACACTCCTTTTTTGGCATCGGCTAAAGCAACGGCTTGTGGTGTACTTACGACAACTGCTCCAGTGATGGGAAGTGATTGCATGATTGATAAATGAATGTCGCCTGTCCCTGGCGGTAAATCGATGAGCATGAAATCGAGTTCACCCCAATCAGCATCAAAGATCATTTGATTAAGTGCTTTAGAAGCCATGGGTCCACGCCAAATCACCGCTTGACTCGGTGCGGTGAAAAATCCGATGGATAAAATTTTGACTTCATAACTTTCGATGGGTTTCATTTTCGAGCGACCATCGACAGTTATGGAGATTGGTTTTTCAGACTCGACATCGAACATAATTGGCATCGACGGTCCGTAGATATCGGCATCTAACACACCAACATTGAAACCCATTTTGGCTAAGGTTACGGCTAAATTTGCCGTTACGGTTGATTTCCCAACGCCGCCTTTTCCTGAGGCAACTGCAATGATATTTTTTATTCCAGGAATGGCTTTTCCTTTAATTTCATTTGGGTTTGCCGATTTTTCAGGCGCCTCCACTTTGATATTTACTTTCACCACAGCTTCTGGAGAAAACTGGTCGTGGATGAGTTTTTTGATATCGTCTTCCGCTCTTTTTTTAATGTGCATGGCGGGTGTGGCGATGGTTAAATCGATGACAACTTCATTGCCAAAAACCACAATGTTTTTTACTGCACCACTTTCTACCATGCTCTTCCCTTCGCCAGCTATGGTGATGGTTTCAAGCGCTTTAAGAATTTCGTTTTTATCTAATTTCATTGTATTGTAGCTATGATCAGTTTATATTTATTTAAACTGAATTTAGATTGCAAATATAGTTTGAATAGTTCAATCGAAAAAAGAGAATGTCGAAAAGTTTTGGTAGACAACTATTAAAGTTCTGTTAGAATTTCAGGCTGCCAGAAGTGTTTTTTGAAATCGACAATTTGGTTGTCGACGACCTCGATTCCTTCGCTTTCTAAAAGCTGTTGCATGAGATTGGTTCCGTCGAAATGGTGTTTCCCGGTTAGCAAACCGTTGCGATTGACGACGCGATGCGCTGGAACATCTTCAATATTGTGACAGGCATTCATTGCCCAACCTACCATTCGTGCAGATCGACCTGTTCCTAATGCCTTTGCTATCGCCCCATAAGAGGTTACTTTTCCATATGGAATTTGCCTGGCAACGACATAAACACGCTCGAAAAAATTCACTTCCATAATTAATTGTACATCAATTTGAATACAGTAAACGCTGCGATCAATCCAGTAATCGAACCAATAATGTTGTTGATATTCTTCATGAGGAACGTGGTTTTTGCTTCGATTATTTTAAACGATACGATGTATAAATAAAAAACCGAAAAAGAACCCAACATCACACCCAAAACAAAATTGATAATTTCAAATTTCTCAAAATGAAAATAGCCGGAACTTGCTATACTAATGCTTGTAAAAACATAGAAAGGAACAGGAAGAAAATTTAACATTGATAATAGAATTCCGTGATAGAAGCGATTGGTTTTACCTTTAATCTTGATATCCTTTTGTTGCTTTTTGGGTTTCTTGGCAATCCAGAAAAAATAGACGCTTAGTGCAGTAAAAACAAGAATTCCAATTTCTTGCAGGAGCGAGATAATTTCTAAATGAATGCTAATAAATCGAGCAAAAATTACTGCAACGTAAGTCTGTAGAAAAACAACTACCGACGCCCCAACGGCAAAACTCAGCGCTTCATTCTTGCCTTCTTCTAAACTAATTTTTGCAGCCGTCATATTGATTAATCCGGGAAGAATAACCGCTAGAACTGCAATAAAATAACCTAGAACAAGAGGCAAGAGAAAACCCATCTATTTGATTTTAAAACGAATATACGTAATTGCTTTATTAATTTCCAAATATTGATTTTCGTAAAAAGTTTGAATAGTGGTTACTTCTGACGGACTGCCTTCATTTTTATAAACATTGTGATTGGCATATAGCACTTCGTGACCTTCGCCATGCAAAAGTCCTAAAGTGTAACCATGCATAAATTCGCTGTCCGTTTTCAAATGCACAAGTCCGTCTTTCTTGAGGATTTTTTTATAGAGTTGTAAGAACTCCGAATTGGTCATTCGGTGTTTGGTTCTTTTATATTTGATTTGCGGGTCTGGAAAAGTAATCCAGATTTCGTCGACTTCGTCTTCGATAAAGAGATGATTGATTAGTTCGATTTGTGTTCTCACGAAAGCCACATTGCGTAAGCCATTTTCTACCGCTGTTTTCGCGCCACGCCAAAATCTTGCTCCTTTAATATCGATTCCAACGAAATTTTTGTTGGGATAACGTTCTGCTAAGCCCACGGAATATTCGCCTTTTCCACAACCCAGTTCAAGAACAATTGGATTGTCATTTTTGAAAAAATCGCTATTCCATTTGCCTCGCAATGGGAATTGGTCGGCGACAACTTCCTCTCTTGTAGGTTGAAATACATTTTCGAACGTTTCGTTTTCTTTGAATCTTTTTAACTTATTTTTACTTCCCACGATATAACTTAATGTTTTGGCAAAATTAACGAAATATATAAGACCGAAACTATATTTATCTTCGCGCCACCAACTTAATAATTTTGCTCATGAATTCGGATTCAATCGAAAAAAATGTGTTAGTAGCTCCACTGAATTGGGGATTGGGGCATGCGACGCGTTGTATTCCAATTATTAAAGGATTGGAAGAAACCGGATACACGCCAATACTCGCTTCCGACGGTCAAGCATTAGCCTTATTAAAAAAAGAATTTCCACATTTAAAGTCACTTGAATTGCCGTCGTATGAAATTGAATACGCCAAAGAAGGTTCGGATTTTAAATGGAAAATGTTGAAGAACATGCCTACCATGATCGACGCTATTTTGGAAGAGAAAAAAATGGTCAAAAAATGGGTAAAAGAATTTAATCTCATTGGCGTCATATCAGATAATCGACTGGGGGTTTTTAGCAAGAAAGTACACTGTGTTTTTATTACACATCAATTGAATGTTCTTACAGGAACAACCACATGGATTACGAGTAAATTGCACCAACACATCATCAAAAAATTCGACGAATGTTGGGTGCCTGATTTTGAAGATGAGCCCAATTTGACTGGAAAATTAGGGCACTTAAATTCGACTTATGCGCACATTAAATATATCGGACCATTGAGTCGTTTTGAAAAAAAACCAGCTACAAAGAAATACGACTTGATGATCATACTTTCTGGTCCAGAACCACAGCGAAGTATCTTGGAAAATATTCTGAAAGAGCACATTCATGAATTTAACGGCAAGATTGTTTTTATTTATGGCAAAATGGAAGCGCGTCAGAAAAAAACGCAAGTAGACCAAGTGACGTACTACAATTATATGACTTCCGCCGAGTTAGAACAAACCTTTAACGAAAGTGACATCGTGCTTTGCCGTTCGGGTTATACCAGTGTAATGGATTTGGTGAAATTAGAAAAAAAGGCGTTTTTTATTCCAACCCCAGGACAATATGAGCAAGAATATTTAGCCAAAAGACTCAAGCGAAATGGCTTTTTCCCCTATGCGAGACAAGAAAAATTTTCGTTTAGACAAGTGCATGAAACCGATTTGTATCAGAAGTTGATTCCAAAGATGGAGCCGATTCATTGGAAGAATTTATTTTGCCTTTTCGAGCGTAAAGGAGAACTCTGATCCTTTACCGAATTCGCTTTCTATATAAATTTTCTCATCGTGCGCTTCGATAATGTGTTTTACGATTGACAAACCTAAGCCAGATCCGCCTTCACTCCGAGCGCCACTTTTGTCGACACGAAAGAAACGTTCGAAAAGCCTAGAAATATGCTGTTTTTCGATTCCTTCTCCATTATCCTTTATCCGTACAATTACTTTGTTTTTGGTGAGACTTTCGATACTTACTTCCGTAGATCCCTTTTCTTTTCCGTATTTGATAGAATTCATGATGAGATTAATCAACACCTGTTCGATTTTTTCACTATCGCCCATAACAATAATAGGCTTGTTATATTTCATATCAAAAATCAGCAAGATGTCTTTCTTGGACGCTTCCATTTCGAGTAAGTCAAAAACATTTTGAACTAGTTTTACGATATCAAATGGATGAATCTCTAGATTAAGATCGCCCATTTCGAGTTTCGTAATCATGTCTAAATCTTGTACAATGTAAATCAATCTTTCAACGCCTTTTTCTGCCCGTTGCAGGTATTTTTTTCGGATACTTTTGTCATTCATAGCGCCATCTAGCAGCGTAGAAAGATAGCCTTGAACGGTAAACAGTGGTGTTTTTAATTCATGGGAAACATTGCCAATAAACTCGCGACGGTATTCTTCACGAACTTTGAGCATTTCGATTTCGAGTTTTTTATCTGTAGCAAACTTTTTTACTTCACGCGTTAAAGTTGCCATATCGGTGGTAATCGGCTGACTTCTGAAATTGGATGATTCTAAAAGAGAAACGTCGTCGTAGATCTTTTTAACCCGACGATAAATAAAATGCTCGACACGATATTGCAGCACAAAAAAAGAAAAAGCCGCAATCGCAACTGCGAAAATCAAGCAGAAGTGGAGGGAAAACTCAAAAAAATAATGGGTCAAAAAAGCAATCACGCCCGTTGAGAACAACGTGATATATAGCGCCGAAACGACAGCAAACTTGTATGTTTTTTTGAAATTAAGAGCCATATTAATTGGTGCCACAATGGGTTAAGCTGGCAACAACAAAGATATTGTAAAAAGAGATAGATTGGTTATGCTTCAAACTTATAACCTACGCCTTTAATCGTTTTGAAGAAATCATCTCCGATTTTTTCCCGAAGTTTTCTAATATGCACATCTATGGTTCTTCCGCCAACGATGACTTCGCTTCCCCAAACTTTGTCGAGAATTTCTTCTCTTTTAAACACTTTTCCAGGTTTGGACGCCAAGAGATAAAACAATTCGAATTCTTTTCTAGGTAAAATAATCTCGAGATCATCCTTGATAATTTTGTATTCTTCCCGATTGATTTCGATCCCGCCAACATTTAAAGTCTCCGAACCTTTTTCTTCTTCATGCTTTAATCTTCTCAGTAAAGCTTTTACTTTACTAACGAGCAATTTAGGTTTTATAGGTTTGGCAATATAGTCGTCTGCGCCAGCTTCAAAACCAGCAACTTGAGAATAATCTTCACTTCTAGCGGTAAGGAATGTAATAATTACTTGACTTAATTCTGGTATACGACGAATGTTTTCGCAGGCTTCAATACCATCCATTTCCGGCATCATCACATCCATAATGATAAGATGTGGGATTTCTTTTTTAGCTTTCGCAATTGCTTCTTTACCATTGCTTGCGGTAACAATTTGATAACCTTCTTGAGCGAGATTATATCCAACAATCTCTAAGATATCTTGTTCGTCGTCTACTAATAAAATCTTGATGTCTTTCTTCTTCATACTAGCAAAATTAAGGGTTTAACGCACCTATTAATAAGTGTTTTTCAACAGATGAATTCCTTTGCGATTGTAAATGTAAAGATAAAAGAATCGTGATAAATCATGTTTACTATTATTTAATCTCTTAACAATTCGGTAATACTATGCAAACTTAATCGTAACAACTACTTAACATGAACTTTACAGCGTCGGCGTTCCTTTGCCAAAAATTTAACATCCTATTAAAATGAGAATCAAGTTTTTATTCATTACCCTATTCGTCTGTGCAGTTGCCTTAGCCCAAAGTAAAGGAACTATTACAGGAGTACTTACAGACAAAGATGCCAATAACGCAACTTTGCCTTTTGCCAATGCAGCCATCAAAGGCACTACGATTGGCACGACCACCGACGAAAAAGGAAAATATACACTCACCGTTGCAGCAGGAAACCACACCATTGTCTTCAGTTTTTTGGGATATGAAAACGTTGAAGTGCCTGTTACAGTAAAAGCCGGAGAAACCATCACCATCAATAGAGCTTTAGGTTCTGGAAGTTATAAATTGGAGGATGTCGTAGTAAAAGCAAGCGCCGGCGGAAGAGAGAAAGAGAGTGCATTATTATTAGATCAGAAAAAAGCCGTTGAAATTAAGCAGAGTATTGGCGCTCAGGAAATGGCGAGAAAAGGGGTGAGTGATGTAGCAACAGCGGTTACAAAGACAACCGGAATCACAAAACAAGAAGGTTCTGGGAATATTTTTGTAAGAGGTTTAGGCGATCGATATAATTCAACGACTATGAATGGGCTACCAATTCCATCGAATGACCCCGAAAAGAAAAATATCAATTTAGAGATTTTTTCAACAGATATCGTTGAATATGTAGGGATTGACAAAGTTTATAGCAGTAAATTATTTGGTGATTTTGCAGGAGGAAATGTTGATATTGTTTCAAAAGATTACAAAGGGAAAGGGTTCTTGAAAATCGATATCGGTTCTAAAGGGAATACCAATGCATTGAATGAAGACGCATTCAATTTGCAAAAAGGTTATAATAGTTTTGGATTTGATTCACAATCAATTCCTAGCAATTCACTGTCAAATTATAATTACAGTTCATTGGAGCTAGAAGGAAGCAATCCTGTTGCTAGCTCATTTGGTTTGTCAACTGGAAAATCATTTGATGTAGCGAATGGTAAATTAAGCGTTTTTTTTACATCTAATTGGGGCAGTGATTACAACTCAATTAAAAACGGAAGTGTAAAGAGCGTTAATGGAACCGGCGTCATAAACAAAGATTTCCAATCCTATACCAAGTTGACATACAATACTAGCTTTAACGGAATGTTGAATGTGGGTTATAAGTGGAATAATAATAAAATTAATTTCAATTCACTTTACATCAACACATCAACTTTGAGCAAAAGAGAATATGCAGGTTTTTTTGTTGATGGCGCAGAAGATAACAATGGTTTTATACGCCGAAATTATTATGAGAAAAACAGCTTGTTTATCAACCAATTATTGGGAGATCACAAAATTTCTGATCGTTCAAAATTGAACTGGGGAGTGTCATTTAACAACATTACGGGTGACCAACCTGATAGAAATCAAAACACATTAAATACTAACCCAAGCGGCCAATATTTTATCAACTCAATCTCTTTTGCCAACAATCACAGATACTTTCAATTTCTAACTGAAAATGAAGTGGCAATGAATCTTTCTATCGACTACAAATTTTCAAAAGATTCTGAAGGCGATTTTAAAGGAAAATTAACTGTTGGATATTCTGGAAGATCTAAAAAAAGAGAACTAGAAGCAACACAATTCAACTTCAAAACAAATAATGACTTCATCACCACAATTGTAGATATTAGCCAGTTGGATTCCTTTTATAACCAAGAAAATTACTCCAACGGTTTTTTTGAAATTGCAACATTTAGAGGAGGCTCACAAACACCAAATGCTACCAAACCTCAAACCTATAGTGGAGATTTATTGGTTAACGGAGGTTATATTAACACAGAATACAAACTGAATAAATTGACTGCGGTTTTGGGTCTTAGAGCTGAGCAATTGATGCAAAAAGTAGAATGGAATACGTCCTTAGATCCCGTTGGAGGTAAAGATGATCTCGAAAAATTAGCTTTCTTGCCTAGTTTAACAATGCGTTACGAACTAAACGAAAAACAAAATA
>JBIKRP010000066.1:0-8367 GCA_044349145.1 Flavobacterium sp. | reverse complement strand
TTCCGTTTTCGTCTAACACCAACATTGGTGGTACTTCAGGAACCGCTTCCTTCGCCACTTTGGCGTCATCCGCTCCGAAAGTTGGCGCAGTATGAACGATTCCGGTTCCGTCTTCCGTGGTTACGAAATCACCTGAGATAACTCGGAATGCATTCTCCGGATTTTGATACGGCAATACGAATGGCAACAATTGTTCATATCGGATTCCTACTAGATCCAAACCTTTGCATTCAGCTAGAATTTGATACGGGATTTTCTTGTCGCCTTCTTTGAACTTTTCAAAATCATATGGTTCGTTGCTTTCGAAAAACGTTTTTCCGAATTGTTTTCCGACTAAGTTTTTAGCCAAAATCACATGGACTGGGCGGAACGTGTATTGATTAAAAGTATTTACAACTACATAATCGATTTTTGGTCCAACGGTTAATGCGGTGTTGGAAGGTAACGTCCATGGTGTGGTCGTCCAAGCGAGAATGTGAATGTCGCCAAAGCGCTTTAAGAAATCTGGCAACGAATCGGTTTTGGCTTTGAATTGTGCCACGACCGTTGTGTCTGTTACATCACGGTAACTTCCCGGTTGATTGACCTCATGCGAGCTCAATCCCGTCCCTGCTTTAGGAGAATAGGGTTGAATGGTGTAGCCTTTATACATCAAATCTTTGTCATAGATTTGTTTCAAAAGCCACCAAACGCTTTCCATATATTTGGACTTATAGGTGACATAAGGATCTTCCATATCGACCCAATAGCCCATTTTTTCGGTTAAGTCATTCCACACGTCTGTGTAGCGCATGACAGTTCTTTTGCAAGCTTCGTTATATTCTTCGATGGAAATTTTCTTTCCGATATCTTCTTTTGTAATTCCTAATTCTTTTTCGGTTCCGAGTTCAACCGGTAAACCGTGCGTATCCCAACCCGCTTTTCGTTTGACTTGAAAGCCTTTTTGGGTTTTGTATCGACAAAAAATATCTTTGATGGCACGTGCCATTACGTGATGAATTCCTGGTAAGCCATTAGCAGAAGGAGGCCCTTCGAAAAATACAAATGGGGTATTGCCTTCGCGTGTCGAAATGCTCTTTTCGAATATGGTTTCTTTTTTCCAAAAATCAAGAACTTCTGAGGCAACTGTGGGTAAGTCAAGTCCTTTGTATTCCGTAAATTTAGTGCTCATAATATCCTTTTCTAAAATCGAGATGCGAAAGTAATAAATTGTTGTGAGTTATAAGATGTTAGGCGAGAGTTTTTGCGTGAGCGGTTGGAGCGGCATCCTTTTTTGAGGCACGAAAAAAAGATAGAGCGAAAGACGCGACCTGCCCTTTTCGGCAGGGCACGCCCAAATTATGATGAGAAAACCTCTTTCAAAACCTCGAGTGACTTCGGCTTTTTGAATCCATCGAGATGCATACTGTAATAATCGATTAGGATTCTCAGTACAATTTGACGCTCGGAAACATGAAATGTTTTTTGATTGTTATCAAATTCTAGATCAATCAATTTCTTGAAAAGTTGTGTTTCGTGTTCGGTGAGTGAGGTCAAGCTGTGAAAAGGAGCAAAGACACCTTCTTTCATTTCGAAATAAGGAAATTGAGCCTCGGTGATATCTGGATAGAATCCCAAGTACTTTGTAATTTCTAGAAGAAAGATTAGGTGAAAATTGGCGATTTCGTCGTGGTGATCAAACCAATGTAAGGCTGATTCTATAAAGTGGAATAACGGCTCGTTTTTTTCTTCCTCATGAATGGAATGATGCAACATTTCGGAGAGAAATAAAGTCAAAGTGCTTTTGACAATATTGGAATGAATGGTTTGAAAAGGGCTGTCAATTTTGATTTCTTTGATTTGTTCTAATGTCCCTTTGTTTTTGTGAATCGCTTCAATTTCGAGAACCGTTAAAGGTTGGAAATACGCTATTTTTTGATTTCCTTTTCGAGAAGAGAAGGCGTCGCGAACAAAATAAGACTTCAACCCATCAGACAAGGTGAAGCATTTTACAATCAGGCTTTTTTCTTGAAATTTAAGTGAAGAAATGACGATTGCTTTAGTTTTGACTAACATTTGGGAGTCTTCGTAGGTTAGTTTGGCATTGTACAGAAATAAGTTAGCGCTATTTTTAACGAATTATCATCACTTTTTTGACTTTTGTTTCTGATCCGTCATCCGCTGAAATGAAAATCATATAAACGCCAGAAGCGACTTCATATTTGCCAAAAGCGGTTGTATCCCATTCGATGGTTCCGCCCTCTGCAATAGCTTCGTGTACTAAGTTGCCTTCAATATCCGAGATTTTTACGTTGGCTTTGTCTATCAAACCACTAATTTTTACTGTGCCGGCAAATTCTGGACGAACCGGATTAGGATAAACGTATACGTTGCTCAAATCACCTTGTGCTGTTGTAGAAGTTCCTTTAAAAGATACCAGTCCTTTGTCTGTTGCGAAGAATACTTCTCCTGTGGTTCCATTGATATCAATATCATTGATGGTATTGCTTGGTAGTGGAGAATTGCTGGTTGTAAAATGATAGATGGTTTTTTGACCGTCTTGCGAAACGTAAAATACTCCTGAATCGATGGTGCCAATCCACTTGTTATTTGCACCGTCGACAAATATGTCAGAAATTGATTGTTCGTAGAGCAATTCTTGAGCTAAATTATCTTCAATAATAATGATCGGATTGGTTCTTAGAGTTTCGTCAGAACTAAAACTATCAACATTAGAAAGAACACGAAGCCCGGCAAGCGTTCCAATCCATAGTTGATTGCGATTGTCAACTGCAACGGCTCTGGCATCAAATGACGGTAGATTGCCGCCTTCTGCTGCACTGCTAATTACTCTAAAACGATTGTTTAGTGCTTCGTTAAATCCAATAACGCCATCTCTCCATGTTCCCATCCATTTGGTCCCGTTCTTATCAATTACCATTCTTCCAAATCGAAGTCTACCGAGAGCTGCATATACATTCTGCATGTCGAATGACTGCCACTGCCCATTTGGCTTAAGAACTTTCAACCCTTTTCTAACGATGCTATTAGTTACCCATAAATTGCCTGACTTATCGAAAGCAGTGCCGTTTATTCTGATATCGTCTGGAACTTGACCAACAATGGTCTGCAAACCATCTGACCCTGTATTGGTTGTGTTATATAATGTTGTCGCTTCGTCATTTTCTAACTTTAAGAGTCCTGAATAATAGGAACTAAAAAAAACCTGATTTTCATTATTGGGATTAACGGTTATCCTTGAGATCGACTTAGCTTCCAAAAGATTACTGTACGGGATATTGAGCCATCCGTTCTTATTGAATTTGCTAATTCCAAACTTAGCAAGACCTGTTGATGTATAGGCGTATGGATTGTAGTCAAGGTCATATCCTCCAAATACAGCCCAAAGATTTGAGGATGATGCGTCTATTGCAAATACGTCATTCCGAAATGGACCTTGTGGTGTTTTGTTCTCAATTATTGAATCAGTTAAACCCTTACTAAAAATTCCATCCTCGGTAGTTCCGAAGAAAACAATATTATTGATTACGGTTGCACAAGTAAATTCAACCTGTACATCTTGAATCTGTGTACTTGAAATATCGGCAATCTGAACTATTACGTCGTTATAAATATATACGTGGTTCTTAGTTGTAACTAATAAATAAGATCCGCTGCTTCTCAGATCATTTACAGGTTCTGGCAATTGAATCACCGGTACAAATGTACTCCCGTTAAATTTTTGCAAACTTCCATTACTAGTAGTCGCAACAAGATTGTTTCCGATTTTTTCAACACTGCTCCATCCAAATCCGGCAATTGAATTCCATTGATTAAAATCATTGAGGAACGGACTTGCAATATTCGCTGCTAAAATCCCATCGTTTTTCGAGGCTGCATATATGATTCCGTTAAAGACGGCAGTTTGGGCAATAGCAATTTGTGAACCGTTCGTTCCGATAAAAAATGTGTCCCCAAATTGTAAAGTACTTAGGTTGTATTGCACGATTCCAAAGTCGCAAGAAACATAAATCACTCCGTTGTATTCCATAAAATGATTCACTCTTTTTACGTTTTGAGGGATTGACTTATTGATGATATCGACGACATTCAAAATCGAACCATCGACCTGATTATAAACTATTATTAGTCCATTTTCATAACCAATTATCGTTTTCTTTAGTGCAGGACTATCGTAAATTGCGGTAATTGTCAAACCCGAAAGGCCGTCAACAGTATTTATAGTTTTGATATCCCCAGAAATAATATCTTGCGAAAAAATTGCATTTTCAGTAGCGGCAAAAATTTTGGTTTCGTCTTGCGAGATATCGTTTATCCGCATATAGGAAAAATAACCTTTCCACAACTTATTGTTTTGAGAATGACAAAAGTGAATGCTAAAAAATGCAAAAAGAGTCAAAAAAATTATTTTCATTAAAAAAAGTTCTAGATTGAAGACAAATATAGTACAAAACGAAAAAAATCTTGTTTTAATATTTCAACAAATAAAAAAGCCTTTAAGCTAAGATAGTTAAAGGCTTTTTTTATTCTAGTGCTGAAAATTATACTACTCCTTGTCCGAGCATTGCATCAGCAACCTTTACAAAACCAGCAATATTTGCTCCTTTTACGTAATCTACATATCCGGTTCCATCCGAACCGTATTGCACGCATGAGCTATGAATATTTAGCATAATGTTTTTTAATCGATCATCTACTTCTTCGCTAGTCCAACTCAAACGCAAAGAGTTTTGAGACATTTCTAAACCTGAGGTTGCAACACCTCCAGCATTAGATGCTTTTCCTGGAGCAAATAATATTTTTGCATTTTGGAAAACTTCTACCGCTTCTGGCGTAGATGGCATATTGGCGCCTTCCGCTACACAAATACAACCATTAGCAACAAGTGTTTTTGCTTCTTCCGCGTTCAATTCATTTTGTGTCGCACAAGGCAAAGCCACATCACATTTCACTTCCCATGGTCTTTTACCCGCAACATATTTAGCATTAGGATATTTCTTTAAGTAATCACTAATTCTACCATAGTTTACGTTTTTGATTTCCATAACGTGCGCCAATTTTTCTGCATCGATACCATCTGCATCATATATATAACCTGCAGAATCAGACATAGTTACCACTTTACCTCCAAGCTGCGTTGCTTTTTCGGCGGCATATTGCGCTACATTTCCTGAACCAGAGATTACTACAATTTTACCTTTAAAACTGTCTCCTTTTGTTGCTAACATACTTTGCGCAAAGTAAACGTCGCCATATCCTGTAGCTTCCGGACGTATTAATGACCCTCCAAAAGAGATTCCTTTACCAGTTAAAACACCTGTAAATTCATTTCTCAATTTCTTATACTGACCAAACATATAACCCACTTCTCTTCCTCCAACGCCAATATCCCCAGCAGGAACATCAGTGTCTGCACCTATATGTTTTGATAATTCAGTCATAAATGCTTGACAAAAACGCATAATTTCTATGTCAGATTTCCCTTTGGGATCAAAATCAGCACCTCCTTTTCCACCGCCCATTGGCAATGTGGTCAAACTGTTTTTAAAAGTTTGTTCAAAAGCTAAGAATTTCAGAATACTCAAATTTACTGAAGGATGAAAACGAATTCCTCCCTTATAAGGTCCAATTGCGGAATTCATTTGTATTCTGTATCCTCTGTTTACTTGAGTAGTTCCCGAATCATCGATCCACGTTACCCGGAACATAATGATACGCTCTGCTTCGACCATTCTTTCCAAAAGCATTTTGTTTTGGTACTTTTTGTTTTCTTCAATAAAAGGGATTACAGTTTCAGCAACTTCCTTTACAGCCTGCATAAATTCAGGTTCGTTTGGATTTCTTTTTGAAACTGTTTCAATAAAAGTTGTAATACTTTGTGACATGATTTATAGATTAGTAGCGTTTAAGAAAACGTTTTCGTTAATTGGCGACAAATATACATTTTTATCAAAATATGTATTATTATTTTTTTTGCAAAATGAATTTTTAAAATATTTCTATAGTTTAGTATAATAATTTAAGCATTTCAATGACTATTGAAACAATTTTCTTGCTTTTACGTTATTAAAAATGTATTTTTTTTATTTTATTTTAGAAGTGAATGATGTTTTTATATATTTGTCGGGAATTGATTTAATTAGTATGCAAACACCGAAGTATTTTATCGCAATCATCTTGTTTTTATTTGGTTACTCAAGTGAGATAATTGCCCAATATGGTTTTTCACATGAGATTGGTGTAATTGCTGGTCCTGTGGCATTTCAATCAGATTATGGTGAAAGACGAGATTTCGACACCAATTTTGGAAATACAGGCTATGGCATTGGTCTTATACATTATTTGAATTTTTCTTACAAAGCAGATTGTAACTGCTATACTCCTGAAACTTATTTCAACGACCACTTCAAGTTAAGAAGCGAATTATCATACAATAAAACCAATCTCAGACATTACGGAGAATATGTTGAAGGTGACAAAAAGAAATTATTCAACCGCCAATTAAGAGGCATGAGAGGAAGTACTGCAGTAACGAATATAGGAATGCAATTAGAGTATTTCCCTTTAAGCATTCGTGATTTCACCTCAAACGTCGGTTCCTTAGCTCCTTTCATAAGTTTAGGAGGTCAGTTTAGTTTTTATGATCCTGAGGCTTATTCGACGCTTGGAAGATTAGACACACCAGCTACTACACCAGTAAAATATATTGGCGCAACGCAAAACAGTAGCGGCACCGTTTGGTCTGTTGTAGGTAGCGTCGGAACAAGATATAAGTTGTCTCCTTTATCTGATTTGATGGTAGATTTTAGATTACAGTACTATTTCTCTAATTGGGTAGACGGATTAAATCCAAATCCTAGCAGATATCCAGAAAACAAAGCGAACGATTGGTTGGTTTGGTTTAACGTAGGTTATATTTATTACGTTCAATAAGAGTCAAAAAAATTAAAATTAGAAAAGCCCAATACAAAGTATTGGGCTTTTTTGCTATTTATTGTTAAGCTAACGCTTGTTGTAAGTCGGCAATCAAATCATCTGCATCTTCAATTCCGACACTAAGACGAACCAAATCATCTGTGATTCCAATTTCCTTTCTCTTATCTTCCGGAATCGATGCATGCGTCATCAATGCTGGATGATTGGCCAACGATTCTACACCGCCAAGAGATTCAGCCAAGGTAAAAACTTTTACTTTTTCTAAAAAGACAATCGCATCTTCTTTTAAGCCCGAAGTGAATGTAAATGAAACCATTCCGCCAAATCCGCTCATTTGCTTTTTCGCAATTTCATGATGCGGATGGCTGCTTAATCCTGGATAATATACTGTTTTTATTTTGGGATGATTGCTTAAAAACGCCACTACTTTTTCCCCATTCTCACAATGTCTTTGCACTCTTAAATGCAGCGTCTTGATGCCTCGCAAAACCAAAAAACTATCCATTGGCCCTAAAGTGGCACCCGTTGCAAATTGCTGAAAATGCAATTGCGCTCCTAACGCTTCGTCCTTTACGATTAGTGCTCCAGCAATCACATCAGAATGGCCACCAAGATATTTTGTTGCTGAATGCATCACGATATCCGCTCCCAAATCAAGAGGTCTTTGCAGGTAAGGCGTTGCAAAAGTATTGTCTACGGCAAAAAGAATGTTTTTCGCCTTTGTAATCTTAGCAATTTCGGCAATATCAGCCAATTTCATCAATGGATTTGTAGGGGTTTCTACCCATACCAATTTTGTATTCTCATTAATTAATGACTGGAGTTTCTCCAAATCAGTCATATCCACAAAATGAAATTTGATTCCTGAATCTTTATAAATTCTAGTAAACATTCTATAGGTTCCACCATATAAATCATCCATGGCAATCACTTCGTCTCCAGCCTTAAACGAACGCAGAAGACAATCCGTTGCTGCTAAACCAGAAGAAAATGCCAGACCGCGCACACCATTTTCGATACTTGCTAGTGCCAACTCTAGCGCAGTTCTCGTAGGATTGGCAGCTCTGCTGTATTCATAGTCCGGATTTACAGGCTGCCCTGGACTAATTTGGGCAAAAGTTGAAGTTTGATAAACTGGAGGCATCACTGCTCCTGTACTTGGGTCATGGTGTTGTCCGCCATGAATCGTTTTAGTATTAAATTTCATGCTGATTTTTTTGCAAATGTATTAAATAAACTTTCTAATATTCATCATAAAACCAAGATGTAAAGCTTCGTGATAATTATTAAATTCTAATGCTTCTTGGGTAGATTTAAGATTAAAACCAGTCGAAGTGTTGTATTCCTGATACGATGTAAATTTACCTTCGTTATAATCTGCCTTCATTTTTTCAATTAATGAAATCAAAAGGTCTTTTAACAGATTGACTT
>JBIKRP010000428.1:0-8400 GCA_044349145.1 Flavobacterium sp. | reverse complement strand
CTCCAGGAGCACAATCCGTATTGTTTGTAGAAGTATTGGCTGGTTGACCTGTACAAGACAATATTGCAGCACCTGTTCCAAATCCATCACCATCTGTATCGGCATAGAACGTATCTGGAGTAGTATTTACAGTTAAGGTTAATGTTGCAGTATTACAACCTACCACATTAGTATAAACACCGCTTGAATTATACGTTTGTCCGTTTTCTGCCCAAGTATAAGAAATACAAGCACTAACTGTTTCGCTTCCTATTGTTGTACTTGGAATAATTGTTAAATCTAAAGTCGCCGTATTACAACCAACTACGTTTGTGAATATTCCACTAGTCGTATAAGTTTGGCTATTTTCTGCCCAAGTATACGTATCACAAGCTGAAGTCGTTAAGCTACCAACTGTTGTACTTGGTACAATCGTCAAATTTAAAGTAGCAGTATTACAGCCAACGACGTGCGTATACACTCCCGTGTTGGTATAGGTTTGACTATTTTCAACCCAAGTGTAAGTGTCGCACGCAGTAGTAGTCAAACTTCCTACCGTAGTACTTGGAATAATTGTCAAATTCAAAGTTGCTGTGTTACATCCTGATACGAAAGTTGTCCCGATTTGTTCTGTTGTATACGATTGACCATTTGCTGGCCACACATAGGTGTCTCCAGAACAAATTGAAGTGGTTACGTCTCCATTGGTTGTTAATGGATTCACAATCACCGTAACAGTAGATGAAGATGAAACATTACATCCAGTTAAAGAATCTGTTGCTACCAAAGTATAGTTTGTCGTTGCAGAAGGGTTTACGCTGATTGAAGCATTTCCAGTCGCAGGTGTTCCTGATCCTGAAGGTAATCCATTTACCCCTGGAGCCGTATCGGCTATCCATGAATATTGGGCTGCGATTGGTGCTGTAGCAGTAAGCCTAGGATTTTCTACAGCCCACCATCCTGTACCAAAATTCACAGTGATGGTTGTGTTGAAACGGATGCGTAACGCTGCATTATTAACATAAGCATTCAGATTGATGTTATCTGCAACAAAATTGTTATTAGCACCTTGGTTGGTCGTGTATGTTCTAACCGTTGTCCAGTTGGTATTGTCTGTAGATACCTGCACAACTGCAGTATTAGTTCCGCTGTTTCCTCTGGTATACGAATGATTGTAGGTAAAACTAAGCGTACTCATACCATTTGTATTGATCGCTGGCGAAGTCAAAGTAGAAGTTGTAGTAGCTGCTCCGAAAGCAGACGCAGAAGTAATCATGTAACTGCTACCATCGACGTTATTGGTGATGGTTGTCAAACCAACTGCTTGTCCACTGTTTCTCTGAACGAATATAGTACCCGTTCCAGCAGCAGCAAATGTAGGCACACCGTTAAAATTATCATTAATTGGCGTTGTTGTCGAAACGGAAGTTATTGTTGCAGATCCAGTAAGATTTGTACTTGCGCCGTCACAAATGCTAGTCGCCCCAGAAGCCACCACTGAGGTTGGCAATGGGTTCACGTTTACGGATCTTGAAACAGTTGTTGTACAACCATTAGCTCCAGTTACGGTATAATTGATGTTGGTTGTTCCTGATGCAACACCTGTCACTGTTCCGTCGGCCACAGTAGCAATACCTGAATTGGAAGTTCCCCAAGTACCACCCAATGTAGTGCTTGAAAATACCGTAGTAGTTGATTCAGCACAAACCGTTTGAGTACCCGTAAGCGCAGCCACTGTTGGTGCAGTTGTGTCGACTGTTACGGTTACCGAGTCTGTACTGGTACAACCGCTAGTGGTATTGGTTTTGGTAACAGTGTAAGTGGTTGTAGTCGCTGGATTAGCGTTAGGATTAGCTGCTGTTGATGAACTCAATCCTGTTGTTGGCGACCATGAATAGGTATTTCCTGATTCGGCGGTCTCTCCAATTAGTGCTCCAGTAGGGTTAGTGACACAAGTTTTGGTAAAATCAGCTCCAGCACCTACTGTCGGCGTGGTTAGATTTACGGTTACAATGATGGCATCGGAAGCAACACAGCCGCTAGTCGTATTGGTTTTGACAACTGTGTAAGTCGTTGTTCCAGAAGGATTTGCCGTTGGATTACTAATACTGTCATTACTTAAACCAGCAGATGGAGACCAAGAATAGGTATTTCCAGCTACATTGGCTTCTCCAATCGCTCTTCCTGTTGGATTTGTCACACAGGTTTTGGTAAAATCAGCTCCTGCTGCAACTGATAAAGTATTGTTAACCGTTACCGTTACATTCGCTGTAGCAGAACAACCGTCAGTATTATTGGTTTTAGTAACTGTATAGGTCGTTGTTGTTGCTGGATTGGCGGTTGGGTCGCTAACGGTAGAAGAACTCAATCCGGTAGCAGGAGACCAGGAATAACTAAATCCTGACTCATTTGCTTCACCAATCGTAGCACCATTAATATTTGAAATACAGGTCTTGGTAAAAGGCGAACCTGCGCTAACTGTTGGCGTTGAAGTATTTACCGTAACGGTAATGCTCGCTGTAGCAGAACATCCAGTAGCGGTTGTTGTTTTGGTTACCGTGTACGTAGTCGTAGTCGTTGGATTCGCGGTTGGATTGGCAACTGTTGACGAACTCAAACCTGCCGTTGGTGACCAAGAATAGGTATTCCCTGCAACTGCTGTTTCTCCGATTACTCTTCCAGTTGGATTTAGTAAACAGCTCTTGGTGAAGTCCGCTCCAGCAACTGCGGTTGGAGGCGTATTATTTACCGTTACGGTAACCGATGCTGTTGCCGAACAGCCTGAAGCCGTTTGGGTTTTAGTGACAGTATACGTGGTAGTCGTCGTTGGGTTCGCTGTTGGATTACTTACTGTAGATGAACTCAATCCGTTTGTTGGCGACCAAGAATAGGTAAAACCAGCCGCGTTCGCCTCACCAATAGTAGCACCAGAAATATTTGCACTACACGTTTTCGTAAACGCTGAACCACCATTCGCTGTTGGCAGAGCATTAATAGTCAAACTTATTGCTTGTGTATTTCTACAACCGCCTGCCGTTATAATCGAAAGTGTACCATTGTAAGTTCCTCCCGCTACATTCGCTGGAATGGCGATGGTAGAAACACTACCTGCGCCTGATAAGAAAGTATTTGAGGTTACATTCTGATCCAATAAACCTGCTGTATTTGCAGCTGCATTCCAGTCGATAGAATAAGATGTTGGGCTATTTGTAGTTGCCGTGTAAGCCAATGAAGTTGTTTGCGAACTTGCACTAAAACATACTGCTGTTGCAGTACCTGTTGTTGTTACTGTTGGCGTTGCTGTACAAGGACGTAAAGCAATTAAGATAGAACCATGTGGGTCATTTTCATTAGCACTTAACTCTCCTAAGCCGGTTCCTGTAGAACCAGCAGTAGTTTTTAAAGCCCAGGCCATTCCCATTCCCATATCTGCAGCTGCATTGAAAGGCACGTCAAAGATTTCTGTTAAAGTAGCTGGAGACGTTGCAGTCCATGATTCAACACTTCTATCATCTCCAATCATTCCAAACATAATCACAGCAGCATTAGCGGTAGCAGTTGTAATAGCCGTAGCACTAAAGTCGTCTGTATTGATATTGTTGATAGACCCTGGCGCCACATCAAAAGGACCGCCTGACACACCTCCAGTAACTGCAACACCAGAAAAGGCAGCAATACCACCTTCCATATCGTCTGCATCGGTGTCACCTGTGACTGTAAAATTAGTTGCAGCAACATCCGCAGCGGTAGCGACTTTGTATAAGATGGTTCCCCACCAACTGTCGTTTCCTGCATTTCCAAACTCTTCACCAGCAATTAATGTCCATCCAGAAATAGTGGCATTTGCTAAGTTGGCGTTGTCGTTGTCACTTTGTACAATGTTAGTCAACATCAAATCTCCAACCGTTAAACTTGTGGGTTTGTTGATTGTGAGTGTTGCATTGGTGCTCGTGTTTGTTTGCGAACCACTTCGCAAAGCAATTTGTGCGGAACTAGTTGTAGTAAACAACATACTAGTAAAACACAACAATAGGGTCAAAACACCGAGATGGGTTTCCCTAATTTGATTGAATAATTTAGTAAACTTTTTCATGCTTGTTTAGATTTATTGTAGGGGTTAAAAATTTTTAAAAGAATGCCTGGCCCACTATTTTGCATAGTGGAAAGTTGGCGAAATTCGCTAGGTTTTTTTAAGGATTTAAGCTGTTTGTCGCTTAGAGAAAATGAACTATGAAAGTGAGTTCATTTGATAAAGTAATTTTTGTTCCATATGCTCTTTTTTACAATTTGTTAGTAATAAAAAAAAGTTTATCCAGAATGAACTTGTTGAACGGAAAAACTTACTGCTTGAATTATAAGGACAAATTAACGTTGGAACCTTCAACGAAAAAAAAGAATCCGACAAAAAGAGCATAAACTCGTTAAAATACGGCTCAAATGTTGTTCATCGGCACAAAAATGCATTTAATCTAGTACTAGTTTAGTGACGTACAGGTTTTTTAACAGACATACTTGAATACATTTAGCTTTAAATCACGTGTTTAAATAAAAAAACCCCTTCATTTCTGAAGAGGTTTTTAGTATTACGCTTGACCAGCGGGACCAAAATTGAGTGGAATCGGTGGTTGTTCTGTGTCTTTGATTTCTCCATGAGAAACTTCAAAACGATGAACGTTTTCCGCCAACGCTTTCACCAATCTTTTGGCATGTTGCGGCGTCAAGACTATTCTTGATTTTACTTTTGCTTTTGGCGTACCTGGCATGATACACACAAAATCTAAGACAAACTCTGAAGCAGAATGATTAATAATAGCAAGATTAGAATAAATTCCCTCTGCCATTGCTTCATCCAATTCGATATTGATTTGCCCTTGTTGTGGCTGTTTAGAATCGCTCATATCTTAGTAAATATATTCTTCTTTATTCGCCATCATTTCGTTGTAATCATCTTTAGAACCTACAATGGTGTGATCGTAATCTCTCATTCCCGTTCCTGCTGGAATACGGTGTCCTACGATAACATTCTCTTTCAATCCTTCTAAGTAATCTACTTTACCAGCAACCGCTGCTTCGTTTAATACTTTAGTAGTTTCCTGGAACGATGCCGCAGAAATGAAAGATTTGGTTTGTAAAGATGCTCTTGTAATACCTTGTAAAACAGGCGTTGCTGTAGCTGTGATTACGTCACGTGCAGTAACCAAGTTCTTGTCGTTACGTTTCAACAACGAGTTCTCATCGCGCAATTGACGTGGAGAAATGATTTGTCCTGGTTTGATTGTTTCTGAATCTCCAGCATCTTCTACCACTTTCATACCATAAAGATTATCATTTTCAACGATAAAATCTTTGGTGTGAATTAGTTGCTCTTCTAAGAATAAAGTGTCTCCCGGGTCTTCTACGCGCACTTTACGCATCATCTGACGGATCACTACTTCAAAGTGTTTATCGTTGATTTTTACCCCTTGTAATCGATACACCTCTTGAATTTCATTTACCAAATACTGTTGAACGGCAGCTGGACCTTGAATTCTCAAGATATCTTCTGGCGTTATAGCACCATCAGACAAAGGAACACCGGCTCTTACGAAGTCATTTTCTTGAACTAAGATTTGACTTGATAATTTTACCAAGTATTTCTTCACTTCTCCGAATTTAGACTCGATGATAATCTCACGATTTCCACGTTTGATTTTACCAAAAGTAACCACCCCATCAATTTCTGAAACCACTGCTGGATTCGAAGGATTACGAGCTTCTAATAATTCAGTAATTCTTGGTAAACCTCCGGTGATATCTCCAGATTTAGAAGAACGACGTGGAATTTTCACCAATACTTTACCGGCTTTAATTTTCTCGCCATTCTCAACCATAAGGTGTGCTCCAACTGGTAAGTTGTAAGAACGTATCAATTCGTTGTCTTTACCATAAACTAATAATGTTGGAATTAATTTTTTGGCTCTAGATTCAGAAATTACTTTTTCTTGGAAACCAGTTTGCTCATCAATTTCAACCATGAATGATTGTCCTTGCTCTAAATCTTCGTAAGCAATTTTTCCTGTAAATTCAGAAACAATTACCCCGTTATATGGATCCCATTTACAAATCACATCTCCTTTTACGATTGACTGACCATCTTTAACGAAGATACTTGAACCGTACGGAATGTTATTGGTACTTAATAAGATACCTGTTTTTTCATCAATTAATTTCAATTCCGTAGAACGAGAAACGACAATATCAACAGAGTTTCCATCGGCATCTTCTCCTTTAACAGTCTTAAGATCTTCGATTTCAAGTTTACCATTAAATCTTGTAACAATACTAGACTCTTCAGATATACCTCCTGCAACTCCACCAACGTGGAAGGTACGAAGCGTTAACTGTGTGCCAGGTTCACCAATAGATTGTGCAGCAATTACACCAACGGCTTCACCTCTTTGCGTCATTTTTCCAGTAGCAAGATTTCGTCCATAGCATTTAGCACAAATCCCTTTCAGCGCTTCGCAAGTCAATGGCGAACGAACTTCTAGTTTTTCAACTGGAGATCCTTCGATTTCTTTTACAATTGCTTCCGTAATTTGTTGTCCTGAATAAACCATTACTTCAGAAGTTAACGGATTTAAGGTGTCATGTAAAGCAACGCGTCCTAAAATTCGTTCTCCGAATGTTTCAACAATCTCTTCGTTTTTCTTCAACGCTGAAACTTCAATTCCACGTAAAGTACCACAATCGTCGACATTTACGATAACGTCTTGAGATACATCATGCAATCTTCTTGTCAAGTAACCCGCATCCGCTGTTTTCAAAGCGGTATCGGCAAGACCTTTACGAGCACCGTGCGTTGAGATAAAGTATTCTAAGATGGATAGACCTTCTTTAAAGTTTGAAAGAATCGGGTTTTCGATAATCTCACCACCACCAGCGGTTGATTTTTTCGGTTTCGCCATCAATCCACGCATACCAGTCAACTGACGGATTTGCTCTTTCGATCCACGCGCTCCAGAATCAAGCATCATATATACCGAGTTGAAACCTTGTTGGTCTTCACGGATATTTTTCATCGCTAATTCAGTAAGCATGGCATTGGTAGATGTCCAAACGTCGATTACTTGGTTGTAACGTTCGTTGTTGGTAATCAATCCCATGTTATAGTTCATCGAGATACCTTCTACTTGTTCACGAGCATCTGCGATCAATTCTCCTTTTCTTTCTGGAATAATAATATCACCTAAGCTGAATGACAATCCACCTTTGAAAGCGAATTTGTAACCCATATCTTTCATGCTATCTAAGAATGCCGCCGTTGTTGGTACATCTGTTACACTTAAGATTCTTCCGATAATATCACGTAAATTCTTTTTAGTCAAAACGTCATTGATATAACCTGCAGCTTCTGGAACTACTTCATTAAACAATACACGTCCCGCCGTTGTTTGAATAATTTTATACACTAAATTTCCTTCTTCATTAAAATCTTTGGCTCTGATTTTTACACGAGCATTCAATTCTAATCTTCCTTCGTTTAAAGCAATGTTTACTTCTTCAGCAGAATAAAAGGTTAAGTCTTGTCCCAAAATTTGTAATTCTGGTGTTGACACTCTTTCTTTGGTCATATAATACAGACCCAAAACCATGTCTTGAGAAGGTACCGTAATCGGCGCACCATTGGCTGGATTCAAGATATTGTGTGAAGCCAACATTAACAATTGTGCTTCCAAAATAGCTTCTGGTCCTAATGGTAAATGCACCGCCATTTGATCCCCATCAAAATCCGCGTTGAAAGCGGTACAAACTAATGGGTGCAATTGGATGGCTTTTCCTTCAATCAATTTAGGTTGGAATGCTTGGATCCCCAAACGGTGTAATGTAGGGGCACGATTCAGTAATACTGGATGTCCTTTGATTACATTTTCCAAAATATCCCAAACAACCGGTTCTTTTTTATCGATAATTTTCTTAGCCGATTTTACCGTTTTTACAATTCCTCTTTCGATTAATTTACGGATTACAAACGGCTTATATAATTCAGCTGCCATATCTTTTGGGATACCGCATTCGAATAATTTTAATTCTGGTCCAACGACAATTACCGAACGCGCAGAATAATCGACACGTTTACCCAATAAGTTTTGACGGAAACGACCTTGTTTTCCTTTTAGGGAATCCGAAAGTGATTTCAACGGACGATTCGATTCTGTTTTAACTGCAGACGCTTTACGTGTGTTGTCGAACAATGAATCTACCGATTCCTGCAACATACGTTTTTCGTTACGCAAGATGACTTCTGGCGCTTTGATTTCCATCAAACGTTTCAAACGATTGTTACGGATGATTACTCTTCTGTATAAATCATTCAAATCTGAAGTGGCAAAACGACCTCCATCAAGCGGCACTAACGGACGCAATTCTGGTGGAATAACT
>JBIKRP010000082.1:0-7476 GCA_044349145.1 Flavobacterium sp. | reverse complement strand
ATTTAATTGTAACTGTTACTAAAAGTACTGATGCTACCAAGAGCTTTGTTTTCCATTTAGAGCAAATGCAGACTGGTGAAGACTCTTGCTATTACTTCCTTTATGCGCAAGATAATATCAACTATGCATTGGAAGTAGCTAATTCATTTTCAACAAATGTTACGACCAGCACAGAACATAATATTGTTGGAACTTTTACCGGCAGACTTTATACTGAAGATCAATCATCATTCATCGACATTACCGATGGAGTATTTAACATTACCTACTAAAGGAGAAATATTTATTCCTAAAAAAGCAAGAAAAAGAAAATTATGGGTATAACTTTTCTTTCTATTGCTTTCTTAGGATTTTTGTTGACCTCATAAAACAAATTCCTAATAATCGTTTCTGACAACCTGCTCTATTTTGCCATTCTATTCTCCAAAATTTTCTTAAACGAACGACCTCGGATTTCCTCTAATGTCAATCCAGTAGCCAATACTTCTTCTTCGGTAATCGCGCCACTATTCAACGCGCGGAGGAAATAATTCAACAATCCTTGTCCAGTCGCCGCGTCGTCAAACACATCACCAATCAAAGTAGCTCTCGCCGCCTTATCCACAAAGGTTTTCAAGCGATCTACGGCATCATCATAACTTTCTAAGAAGAACGCATACACCGCAGCATATCGCATCGGAAACTGCGCTGGATTTAAATCCCAGCCTTGATAATAGCCATTCCATAACGAATGACGAATATGATCATAGCCTTTTTTCCACGCCCTGTGCACTACTTGACGGTTTTCTTCTTCTTGTGCTGGTGTTAAATCACCGCGATGTGGACCGATAGGCATCGTATTCGTCGCACCATCACTCAACCAAATGCCGGTATGTGCCAAAGCCACCTTTGTCATATGATGCGCAAAATCGCAAACCGGATGATCCATTTCTTGGTATTTCGCCGTAATGCTGCAACTTGCGGTATAATCGTAGGTTCCGAAATGCATCGCAATGCAACGTCCTTGCGCCGCTTTGATAAACCGATACAACGGATTCGTACCATTAATATCCATAATCGCTTGCGTAGTTTCGACCATCATTTCCATTTTCAAAATACCTTTTGCCAATCCCAATTCTTCTTCCAAAATCGAAAAGAAATTCGACAAAGTTTCGGGTTGCTCCGGAATCGTCACTTTCGGTAACATCACCACAAAATTTTCTGGTAATTTGCCACCCGTTTCTTTCACTAAGGTGCTGATGAAAATATCTAGGGTGCGCAAACCGCGTTCTTTCATTTCTTCTGTAAACGGTTTGATGCGGATGCCAATAAATGGCGACAACGTCTTTTCTCGCATGCCTTTCGCCACTTCAATAGCTGTTGAAACCGCAGTCGCATCTTCTTCTTCGTTGCTTCGGTTGCCGTAACCATCTTCAAAATCAATTCTGAAATCTTCAATCGCTTCCGATTTCAATTTGGCCACCACTTTATCATAAATGCGTTTGCTGAAGTTGTTACCGCCCGTCAATCCGAAAGCTTTGCCAAAAACTTCATGATTCGGTGCGTATGTTTCTAAAATTTCCAAGGCACGATACCCTAAAGCAATCGGCGCATCCGACTTGAATAGATTCGCACCGCCATACAACGTATGCACCGGTTGACGATCGCTTCTATCGCCCGGATATATTTCATTAAAAGTAGTATTGGCTTGACGTAAGCTTTGAAATAATTGTTCTTTTTTATGCGAAGGAATGGTCATTTTAATTACGAATTAAAAATTATGAATTATTAAATGTTTTAGGAGCTAATCCCGCTATCCGCTTCTATCTTTTTTGCTTTTTGTCACCCCGAGCGCAGTCGAGGGGCTTTTTCTTAAAAGCAAAAAAGGATAACCGCTGCTATCGGGGCTAGGGCATCCGATTTTGAAAAAACTACTTTCACCAAATAGGATAGTCTTTTCGCTTACAAATTAAATCTGTCTATTATCTCTCATCTATCAGTCTATCATCTCTTCTTAACTTCCCCGATAAGTACTATACCCAAAAGGATTGACCAACAACGGAACGTGATAATGAGCATCATCGAAAGTATTAAAAATAATCTCCACTGCCGGATAAAAAGTCTTTAGATTTTGCTTTTTGAAATAGCTTCCAGTATCAAAAACCATTTTATACGTATCTGGTTTTAGTATTCTTTCTTGAGGTAATAAATCTGGAATTCTGCCATCAGCGTTGGTAATTCCTTGCGCGATGGTTTGCCAAGTTCCATTACGCATGGCTTGCATCCGAATCGAAATGTCTTTGCCAGGCAATCCAATCGCGGTGTCCAAAACGTGGGTGGTAATTTGACTGACTTTCAGAAAATAAAAATTCGCCGCCGTCAATAATTTCTTGAATCGAATAATCGAGATCTTTTGTTGCTCACCCATCGCAATATGAAGTTCTTCTTCCACCGTATTTTGCAATCGATCTAGTAACAATTGCCACATTTCATTCGCCGATTTACCGGTAGCGCAAACAATAAAAATAAAACCAAACTTCGATTCATAATCCGCATTCGCTTTCGCCAGCGCCTGAATCGTTTCTTCTGTTGCCACTGCAACGCCCGCTTGTTCTTTGCCAGCAAATTTCTCCGTCAAACTTTTGACATCCCCAATTTTAGGATGATGGGTAAAGGATTCTCTCCAATCGACTTCATAGCATTGCTCATACCAAATGTTTCCGCTCAGATTCACCAACTGTTTTTCAGAAGAAAAAGGAAAATGTTGCATCATCGCATCGGCCCATTTTGTTGAGCCGCAACAAGCGAACAAATGTTGTCTTGCTGTTTCCTTATCTAAATTATTAAAATCTGATAATGTCATAGTCAAATATTATTTAGTGCTCGCACCTTGTTCAATCCAACATCGAAGCGTGTTGCGTTCTTCTTCCGTGATATTGGTTTTATTATTTTGAGGCATGGTCTTCGTGATAACCACGCGTTGCATAATCAAATCTTTCTTGGCGACGATACCTTCTGGCGTATCATAAATCACCCCATTGGGAGCGACTTTATAAACATCGTCCGTTGGTGAAGCAGAATGACAAGACACACATCGCTTTTGAATAATTTCATTCACCTCTGAAAACGAAACTTCCTTTTTGCATTCGTACGGATTGGTGCTCGGCGCCGATATAAAACTTGCCGCTAAAAGAATCACCACAGAAACAGGCAAAATCCAAACGTTTAAATCTTTCTTTTCCTTTAAATTCAAATAGTGCTTCACGCCTGCTGCTCCTAGTGAAATCACGCCCAAAATCAACCATGGATATTCATAACCAAAAGTCGATGGAAAGTGGTTACTCACCATCACAAACAAAACCGGAAGCGTAAAATAATTGTTATGCAACGAACGAGCTAACGCTTTTTTTCCCAAACTTGGATCTAATGGAATGCCCAATTTGGCACAACGCACCATTTCCTTTTGCCCTGGAATAATCACAAAGAAAACATTCGCCACCATAATGCCACCAATCATCGCCCCAAAGTGGATGTATGCGGCACGAGCACTAAACACATGGCAATAAAACCAAGCGAAGGCAATCAGAATAGCAAACCCTACAATAGCAAACAGCAATTGATTTTTAATCAATCGTGATTTGCACATCGCATCGTATATAATCCATGCGACGGCAAATGAACCCACACCAATTAAAATGCCTTGTGTTATAGAAATATTCAAGACGTTTTTGTCAATCAATAAAGCAGAAGCATTGAAATAATACACCACGAACAGCAAACAAAAGCCGGAAAGCCAAGTAAAATAAGCTTCATATTTAAACCAATGCAAATGCTTTGGGATGGTCTTCGGAGCAACTTTGTACTTTTCTAAATAGTAAAATCCACCGCCGTGTACCGCCCAGAGATTGCCCGCCAATTCATCGCGGACATCTTCCGTTCTATTCAACGCATTTTCGAGGAACACAAAATAAAATGAAGCGCCAATCCACGCAATTCCAAACGTAATATGCATCAATCGAATCACAATATTCAACCATTCCATCATGTGACTTTCCAATGGTGTGCCTTGCACTAAAATGTAAGTGTTCACGAGTATGCCGACAATCGCCAAGAGCATTCCGGTATACATATAATTAAGACTACTCACTTCGATATCCTCATTATTCGCCTCAGATGCCGCGGATTTGTTTTTCAAAAACCTCGGCATTTTGTATGACAAACAACCCAACAAAATCAGGATGCCGAAATAAACGACGTATAAAACGATCAATATGAATAAGTTGACGGTCACTATTTACTGATTTTGCCAAACAATCTTAATCGACTCACGCCACCATCAGGAAAAATATTCAAGCGAACGTGCGTAATGGTTCCCAAAGCATTGACTTCCTGCGCATAGTGGTGTTCGTGATCGGCACTCAATTTTTGCTGTGGCAATAACGTTTGCCAGTGCGTTGCATTGACAACATCATCGGTTTCAGAAACACAAGCTTCAATTGAACAACTGTCTGGATAATTGCCTTTGAAATGACAGGTATCGACCAAAATACTTTCGACAACACCTGGATGTGCTAGTTTTAAAATCACCCAATCGCGATTATTCGGCGTTCGATTTCTTTTGGTTTCCCAACCATCGCCCATATTAGCGCCACGATTCGGCATAATGAGATTGCTCATCGCACTAAAAAACATATCGTTGCAGGCAATAGCTTGACCGCCATTTATCGCCGCTGCTAAATCAAAAATATGATCAGTTGAAACCGCATCCCAATTTTTAAAAACCTCACCATAAACACGGAACCTTGCGACGCCGCCATCAGGATAAATATGCAAGCGAAGATGCGTGTATATTTCGTTGCTTTCACATTCATAAAAATTCTGCGAACCCGCATCCAAATGCGATTTAGGTAAGATTTCTTTCCATGCTAAATTTTCCCAATCGGAAATTCCATCTGCGTTAGAAATATTGATGGCTTCAATAGACGCATGTGGCGGATGATTGCCTAAAAAGAAATTCGTATCGATATCAAATCCAGTGATTTTCCCAGACGTAGCCAATTGAATAATCGCCCAATCATGTCCTGGTGTTCTCTTTCTTCGGCTTTCCCAACCGTCCATCCATTTGCCACGGTCGGTATATTTATCGGTGATAAAAATGCCTCGAGTTGGGGCAATCAAGTTTTCTTTTTCTGCGAAAAAATCATCTGTAGCATACAATACTTTTCCGCCCAATCGCTCGGCAGCTAAGTCAGTCAATTGTGTAAACGAAGGTGATTCCTTGATAATTTCTTTTACTTTTTCAAAAGCCATTGTCCTTTATTTTTATGGGTATTTTTTCCGCTACGCTCCAAACAATTCGGCTGCGCCTCGGGTGATTTGTTTTTATAAACACTGTTGCCATTCACTATTGTTTCAACCACAACACCGCTAAGGGTTTGCGCAATATAGGGACTTATTTTATATCTAAATAAGATGTGGTCTTCGGTAACTGTTTGGGTTTGTTCTGGATTCCAAATAACGAAATCAGCATCGTAATTGAGGGCTACTGTTCCTTTTGATTTTGATTTAAGAAAAGCCGCCGGTTTCGAAGTCACCAACGGAATAAACTGTTCTAAAGTCATCATGTCTTGTAATGCTGTCCATGAACCCGCCAACAAAAACTGAATTCCAGCAATGCCACCCCACGCCTTTTTCAAATTGCCAGACTCCATTTCTTTTATGGCTGGCGGCGCAGGCGAATGATCGGTCGTGATAAAATCGAGAACACCAGAAAGAAAAGCCTTCTTTAAATTGTTATTATTATTTTTGTCTCGAATCGGTGGCGCGCATTTGTAAATGGTTTTTGCATCTGGAATTTCCTCCGCATTAAAATAAAAATACTGCGTACATGTCTCTGCCGTAATGGGCAATCCTTCCTTTTTAGCCGCTTCAATTTGAACCAAAGCTTCATCGGAAGCCACATGTACAATATGTATTGGACAATCGTGCTTGCGACACATTCGAATCATTAAAGCAATCGCATCATTCTCCCATTTTTTGGGTCGACTTGCGAGATAATGTCTATAGCTTGTTGGATGATTTTCAAAATCACAATCTATTTCCGCGTAGTAAAGCTCGCAATGGGCTAGTAATGGAATATTATATTTTGCAATGATAGGCATTGCTTCGTCTAAATCTTGTTCAGTAACATTCGGAAATTCATCGATGCCAGAATGGGTCAAAAAACATTTCACGCCAACGACGCCAGCCTGCATCATGGCTTCTAAATGTGAGGCATTTCCTGGAATTAATCCAGCGTAAAATCCTACATTGACGTGCATTTTTCCTTTGGTGGAATCTAGCTTTTGTTGTAATGCTTCGATAGTTGTCGTCACTGGACTAGCGTTCAACGGCATGTCGATGATGGTTGTAGTTCCACCGGCGGCGGCGGCTTGCGTTCCTGTGTCAAAACCTTCCCATTCGGTTCGTCCGGGTTCGTTGATATGCACATGAACATCAATAACGCCGGGCATAATGACTGAATTCGAGTAATCCTCAGCATCGGTTAATTTTTCGAAATGAATAGCAGTGATGACTCCATCTTGAAAAGAAATCGTCGCGGGCTGCAGTTTATTGTCAACCCAAACTTTGTGACTATATATTTTTCGTTGTTGCAAGACTTTTTGAGATTGCGATTTTATTAAATGTCAACTAACAAATATAGTTTTAATTCAAAAAAATACAAGATTTGACAGCGATAATTAAAGTTAGTTTTATCCACCAATCGCAATCATGCTTCTGTTTTGAGAAAACAATTCTGGATTTTGGAATTTCAAATCGTCATCCATTCCGGCACGAACGGCTTTTTTGGACAATATGTTTTGTTGAATCAAAGGCAAAATCGATTGTCCTGACCGCAACGTTTCTAGTAAAGAAGTCTCGGAATTAGAAAACAAGCAGTTTTTCAATTTACCGTCGGCAGTCAATCGAATGCGATTGCAAGTGCTACAAAACGGATTGGTAACAGAACTAATAATCGCGAAACTGCCTTGATGGGATTTGATTTTGTAATTCTTGGCGGTGTCATTTGGCGCGTCGATTAGTCGTTCGATTTCGTGGTGATTAAAGCTGATTTTGAGCAGTTCCAATAATTCAGAATAACTCACCAACTTTGATTTATCCCACTGATTTCCATTGAAAGGCATAAATTCAATAAAGCGAATTTGGATGTTTTTGTGTTTGGTTAAGGCAATAAAATCGACAATTTCATTATCATTAAAACCTTTGATTAACACGACATTCAATTTGACTTGAAATCCTTCAGCCAACAACAATTCGATATTTTCAAAAACAGTATCAAAATAACTTCGTCGTGTAATTTGGTTGAATTTTTCCTTCGCCAAACTGTCGATGCTGATATTTATCGTTTTGATTCCAGCCTCATGAAACGTAGCTATAAAATCTGGAACCAAAATTCCGTTGGTAGTCAAAGTCAAATGAACTCCCAATTTCCCCAAT
>JBIKRP010000065.1:0-8431 GCA_044349145.1 Flavobacterium sp. | reverse complement strand
TGAAGATGATTACAGGCTTCATAATGAACAGTCAGTACATTCGCGCCCAAGTCAGCAAAAGTTTGAATATAACGATCCGGATCAATAATCATCAAATGTACATCGATGGTTTTCTTAGCGTGTTTGGTAATGGCTTCTAAAACGGGCATTCCGAATGAAATATTAGGAACGAAAACGCCATCCATTATGTCAATGTGAAACCAATCTGCTTCACTGTTATTAATCATTTCGATGTCGCGTTCTAAGTTGGCGAAATCGGCGGCTAGTATTGATGGGGCGATGATGGTGTTTTTCATTTGTTGTGTTGTTCTTTTAAAACTTCAATATTCAAGATTCGTTATTGAGTATTCAACATTGAGTTTTTGATTTTTAGTTCGTACAAAGATAACAATTCGAAACTTTTTTGAATGTTGAATGTTGAACTTTGAGCAACGAACGTCGAAGGATAGTGAATCTGCGTGACGGATTGCAGCAATTGTCTGAGCTCTTTTTTGTTTTTAGAAAATGCTCCTCGGCGGCGAATGAGCCAAAAAAACAAAAAAAGCGAGTGTGGAAAGCCCGACCCTCGTGGTCACGCCCTAATAATTAATTTAGATTATTATAGTTACAATGATTTGCGCCTTCGCGTCTTTGCGAGCAAAAAGGTGATTTCTCGTAAAGACGCGAAGACGCAAAGTCTAAAGGAGTAATTGAACTAGATAAAGAAACAAAACTCCGGACTCGAGCCTGCAAGGCGAACAGAGCGGAGCTAAACCCGAGCGAAGCGAACAGACCGGAAGTTTTGTTTCGAGAGAAAAAAACAAAACTCCGGTAATCAGCCGGAGTTTCAATCATCAATCAAAAAACGAACAGTTAATCAGACTGTTGTTGCTATGAAATCCTAAATTCAAAAAATTGGAATTTGGAATTTTGGAATTGGAATTTATCCAAGATAAGTTTTTAATATTTTACTTCTAGAAGTGTGTTTTAATCTGCGAATTGCTTTTTCTTTAATTTGACGAACACGTTCGCGTGTTAAGTCGAATGTCTCTCCGATTTCTTCTAAGGTCATCGGATGTTGGTCACCCAAACCAAAGTACAAACGTACTACATCGGCTTCTCTTGGAGTTAGTGTTTCCAAAGATCTTTCGATTTCGGTACGCAACGATTCGTGAATCAATTCTCTATCTGGATTTGGAGATTCACCTGAACGCAATACGTCGTATAAGTTAGAATCTTCTCCTTCTACTAGTGGCGCATCCATAGATAAGTGACGTCCAGAATTTTTCATGCTTTCTTTTACGTCATTAACGGTCATGTCCAATTCTTTGGCAATTTCTTCAGCAGAAGGCGGACGTTCGTTAGATTGCTCCAACAAAGCATACATCTTGTTGATTTTATTAATCGAACCAATTTTGTTTAAGGGCAAACGAACGATACGAGATTGTTCTGCCAAAGCTTGTAAAATCGATTGACGAATCCACCAAACGGCGTAAGAGATGAATTTGAAACCACGGGTTTCATCAAAACGTTGTGCTGCTTTAATCAAACCAAGATTTCCTTCATTAATTAAATCGGGTAAGGTTAATCCTTGATTTTGGTATTGTTTTGCCACAGAAACTACGAAACGTAGGTTGGCTTTTGTTAGTTTTTCTAGAGCTCTTTGGTCACCAGCTTTGATACGTTGTGCTAATTCTACTTCTTCATCAGCGGTAATCAAATCTACTTTTCCGATTTCTTGCAAATACTTGTCTAACGACGCCGTTTCACGATTGGTTACCTGTTTGGTGATTTTAAGTTGTCTCATAGTGTCATGTACTTTTTTAAAGTGTACAAGGCTTGTACGGTATATGGTGCAATAAAGTTACAAGGTGGTTGAAATTTTATTTTTTTATTTTGCATTTAGCTACGCTCTATCTTCGATTTCCTTTTGGGACAGGCTGTTCGCACTCGATTTTTTGCGCCAGTTTCTTTTGCAAAAAGAGATTAAATGAAGTTTCCATCGCTAATGTATTAAGGCGAAGTTGTATAAAAAAACCCATCTTCAAATTGAAAATGGGTTTGATAAAGTCGTCAAAATGACATGACTAGTTTGTAATTCTATGAGGGCTATAATTTTCTTTGCGCAGTCCAATTTCCTGATGCTGGATTTTCTGGACTAGTATTAGTCCATGTTCCGCTCATTGAGTTGCCACTTAAATTTCCCAAAAATGTACCCGCATCTAAACCAACGCCATACGTGCCAGAAAGTGCAGAACCATCGCTAGTTCCCTCCAAAAACATGGCGTCTTCTGCTCCTGTTTGGAAGATTAAGCCGCTGACAAAGTCATCGCTGGTAACAATGTTTAAAATTCCCGTAGAGGTTCCAGTATAATTGCCTTCATAACATTTTACTTGTAAATCTGAATACTCTTTCAAAATATTTAAGGTAGCGTTAGGATGGCTTGGAAAAACCAATGCAGTCGCGGTAACTGTATCGCCGTTATTTGAGATATTCAAATCAAATGACATGGTTCCGCTAGTAAAAGTTAATGCTTCAATAGCGCCAGTTTCATTTACTTGCTCCGTCGTTGTAAAAGTCGAGGAAACGCCATCTAACACAAGAGTTGCATTTACACTACCATCATTTTTAATATTAACGGTAATAGTTCCTGAAGAACCAGTAAATACGCCTTTGTAAATTCCGAGATTGCTTTCGTCAAATTGTGCTTTTGCCAGTGGAGCGTTACTTAGACCTGCAGTATTGCTGTCAGAGGAGCTGTCACTTGAACATGAAAATAGAAAAGCAGTTGCAAAAAGAAGTGTAAATAATTTTTTCATAAGGTTTGTTTTAGTTTATACAAAAGTATTGTAAAAATTCATTTGTGAAAGATAAATTGTAGAATATAAAAATCCCCTATTGATTAATCAAATAGGGGACTAATGAATTACTTTCTTTCTTCTCTTCTTGGGCCTCTGTCGTCTCTTCTTTCAGGACGTGGTCCGCGATCTTCCCTTGGAGGTGCGTTCTCATCTCTTGGAGGTCTTGGCAAAAGCGCTTTTCTAGATACTTTTTCTTTTCTCGTTTTCGGGTCAATACCTAAGTATTTTACTTCGAAAACGTCACCCATATTAACCACATCGGTTACATTTTCAGTACGTTCCCAAGCCAATTCTGAGACGTGAAGTAAAACTTCATTTCCTGGAGCTTGCGTATATTCAACTACAGCACCAAAGTCAAGTAACTTAATAACTTTCACTTCGTATGACTCACCAACTGTTGGTTTGAAAATAATCGAATCAATTTTTGCCAATACTGCTGCAATTCCGTCTGGATCTGTTCCTAAGATTTCAACTACACCTTGCTCATCTACTTCATTAATCACAATCGTAGTTCCAGTAGCTTTTTGCAATTCTTGAATTACTTTTCCACCAGGTCCTATCAAAGCACCAATGAAAGCGCCAGGAATGGTTCTCATGATGATTTTCGGAGCATGTACTTTAACCTCAGCTCTTGGTTGCGCCAACGTTTCGGTTAATTTTCCTAAGATATGCAAACGTCCGTCACGGGCTTGAGCCAAAGCTTGCTCCATGATTTCATATTTTAATCCATCAATTTTGATGTCCATTTGACAAGCAGTAATACCTTCTGAAGTTCCCGTTACTTTGAAATCCATGTCACCTAAGTGATCTTCATCACCTAAGATATCTGACAATACTGCGAAACGCTCTCCGTCCGTAATCAATCCCATTGCGATTCCAGAAACTGGACGAATCATTTGAACACCCGCATCCATTAAAGATAAGGTTCCAGCACAAACAGTAGCCATAGAAGACGAACCGTTTGATTCTAATACTTCAGAAACCACACGAATGGTATAAGGACAATCAGCAGGAATCATGTTTTTCAACGCACGTTGCGCCAAGTTTCCGTGACCTACTTCTCTTCTTGATGTTCCTCTTAAAGGACGTGCTTCTCCAGTAGAGAATGGCGGGAAATTATAGTGTAAATAGAATTTTTCTTCTCCTTGCTCTGAAGGCGAATCAATTTGATTTGCTTCTCTAGATGTTCCTAAAGTGGCTGTTGCCAATGCTTGCGTTTCGCCACGAGTAAACAAAGCCGAACCGTGCACCGATGGTAAATAATCTATTTCACACCAGATTGGTCTGATTTCAGTAGTTTTTCGTCCATCTAAACGTGTTCCTAAATCCAAGGTTACGTTACGTACTGCTTCTTTGTTGGTTTTGTAGAAATATTTTCCTACTAAGTCACCGTTTTCTGCCAATTCTTCTTCTGTAAATAAAGCTTTTACTTCTTCTTTAACAGCATCAAATGCAGCAGAACGCTCGTGTTTAGCAGAACCTTTGCTAGCAATGGCATAAATTTTATCATAGGCAGCCGCTCTTACTTTGGCGTAAATAGCATCGTCTGATTTCTCTTGTTCATAGGTACGAACTTCTTTTTTTCCAAAAGCTGCAGCTAATCTTTCTTGTGCGGCAATTTGAACTTTAATATGTTCGTGAGCAAATTTGATTGCTTCAACCATTTCTGCTTCTGAAATTTCTTTCATTTCTCCTTCTACCATCGCGATAGAATCGGTAGATGCTCCAATCATCATGTCGATATCCGACAATTCTAATTGTGCACGTGATGGGTTGATGATGAATTTTCCATCAATACGACCCACTCTAGCTTCAGAGATTAAGGTTTCAAATGGAATGTCAGACAAAGCTAAGGCAGCCGAAGCCGCTAATCCAGCTAAAGCATCTGGCATCACGTTGTCATCATGCGACATCAATTGGATCATCACCTGAACTTCAGCATGATAATCACTAGGGAAAAGCGGACGTAATACACGATCCACTAATCTCATCGTTAACACTTCATTGTCGCTTGGACGTGCTTCTCTTTTGAAGAAACCTCCTGGGAAACGACCTGCTGCTGCAAATTTTTCGCGATAATCTACCGTCAATGGTAGAAAGTCGATACCTGGACTTGCTTTTCTTGCGGATACTACGGTTCCTAAAATAACCGTATTTCCAATTCTAACTACTACAGAACCGTCGGCTTGTTTAGCTAAACGTCCTGTCTCGATTGTGATGCTTCTGCCATCACCTAAATCGATTTTTTCTACAAATAATTGTGGAATCATAAATTTTCCTTTTTTAATTTTACATTGGTTCTCCGCCTGTCGACAGAATAGTTGTGTTGTTGTAGTTGTTGTTTACCCAATGAAAAACCAAACTTTTTTTATGCAATATAATGGTAAAAAAAAGAGGCGCGTGAGCACCTCTTTTTTATATTGATTATTTTCTAATATTCAATTCTTTGATAATCTCACGGTATCTGTTGATTTCTGTTTTCTTCAAGTAATCTAACAAAGATCTTCTTTTACCTACTAATTTCACTAGTGAACGCTCGGTGTTGTAATCGTGACGATTCTTTTTCAAGTGTTCTGTTAAGTGATTGATTCTAAATGTGAACAAAGCAATCTGGCTTTCTGATTTTCCAGTGTTTGTTGCGTTTCCTCCGTGCTTAGCGAAGATTTCAGCTTTTACTTCTGATGTTAAGTACATGCTAATATTGTTTAAATGATTATTATGTATGAATTTGAATTTTCCTAATTCGTGCGCAAAGGTAAAATTAATTATCAATTATGAGTTATGCACACGGAATTATTTTCAAAATAATTTTGCAACTTCCTGATTTACAAATTCTAAAAACCGTTCGTCTTCTTCCGTAAAAGGATCTAGCACATTAGAATCGATATCTATTTGACCGATGTTCTCGCCATTGACGAACAGCGGAACGACGATTTCAGATTTTACGGTAAAGCTACAAGCAATATAATTGTCTTGCGCGGCAACATCGGGAACGACGAAGTTTTGGTTTGAAACCGCCACTTGTCCACAGATGCCTTTTCCAAATGGAATCACCGTATGATCTGTCGGGGCGCCAACATAGGGTCCAAGATGTAAGGTTTGTGTATCGTGGTTGGCAAAGTAAAAACCAACCCAGGTGTAATAGGAAATGTTGGTTTCGAGCAATTTGCAAACGAGAAGTAGTTTTTCGTCTCGGGTTTGATTTTCTGCTGTGAGAATGGCTTGGACTTGCGGTTTTAAAAGGTCAAATTTCATATAGATGCGGATTTGCGTTAGGGATAGAGGCGGTATCCTCGCAACGCAGTGGAGAGATAAAGCCGAGAGCCCGACCCGACGCGGCGGGTAACGCCATTATTTTGTGCAAAAGTAATCCTTGTGTGCGACTATAATTTATATAAATTTGTTAAAAATAAATTTTTTGAAAACGTACTTCCAGCTTTATCGTCCTTTTTTGGTTTTTCTCTTAAAGTTTTTCGCAGTATATGGCGGGCTCACGTTTTTGTATCAATCCTATTTGAGTCAATACGATTCGATTTTGGCATTTGAAGTGGACGCTTTTACGAAAAGTGTAGCGTATCAAGTGCAATACTTTTTAAATTTTTTACAATACGATTGTCAGTTGCAACTTCATGAAAGTCAGGCGTCGATCAAATTGATTATTAATGGCGCTTACGTTTCGCGCGTGGTAGAAGGTTGCAATGCGCTGAGTGTAATCATTCTTTTTGCGGCTTTTGTCGTTGCTTTTTCGGGGAAGTGGATGAGAACAATTGGCTTTTTACTTGTGGGTAGTTTTCTTATTCACATGATGAATATACTTCGCATCGCAGTTTTGTCTGTGGCGCTGTTGTATTATCCAGGTCAAGAATCATTGCTTCACGGCGTTGTTTTCCCGTTGATTATTTACGGTTTTGTCTTCGGATTGTGGGTCATTTGGGTCAATCAATTTTCGAATTATGCTAGAAAAGATTAAAGTCAATCGAAATAAGATTATTGCCATTACGATTTTAGTTTTCGTTTTGGTGACAATTCGCGCTTTTGAAGATTGGCTTTTCTACGATCCATTTGCACTCTATTTTAGAAATGACTATTTGAGTTTGGGTTTTCCGAAATTTGACGTGTTGTCGTTGTTCTTGAGTATGGGTTTGCGTTTTGCACTGAATTCGTTTCTTTCCTTGGCCATTATTTATTGTCTATTTAAAGATTGGGGATTGACAAAATTTGCTGCAGTTCTTTATGCTTTCTTTTTCGTTGTTCTGATTACGGCCTTTTTTGTTTTGGTGCTTTTTACCGATCAGTATAACAATTTTATTGTCTTTTACGTGCGGCGATTCTTGATACAACCACTCTTACTATTGCTTTTCATTCCTGCAATTCTCTACCAAAAAAGAATGAAGTAGGGGCATATTTTTGTACCTTTATTAGTGCTTATCGAGGATAAGTACATCTTAATGGAGAAATCATGAAAATAGTAAAGCATTCAGGTGATGTTGTCGATTACGATCCGAATAAACTTCGAAATTCTTTGGTAAAATCAGGCGCAAATAGCACCGTGGTCGACGATATTTTAGAACGTATTGAAAAAGAAATATACGATGGAATGCCCACTAAGCAAATCTACAAATTGGCTTTTGGGTATTTGAAAAAAGCGTCGAATTCTCATGCTGCGCGATATAACCTACGACAAGCGCTTCAACTTCTTGGCCCCGCTGGTTTTTTCTTTGAAAAATATATGGCGCGACTTTTTGAAGCTGAGAAATACGAAACCAAAACAAACGTGACTTTGCAAGGGCGTTGCGTTACGCATGAACTTGACGTAGTGATTCGAAAAAATGGCTTGATTGCTATGGTAGAATGTAAATTTCACACCGGTAGAGAAGCTACGACGGATGTAAAAGTACCCATGTATATTCTGTCTCGCTTCAATGATTTGAAAGAAAACTTACACGTCATTTTTTCCGGAAGAGAGGTCATTTCAAAATGTTGGATTATTACCAATAATCGCTTTACCTCAGACGCAGTAACTTTTGCAACTTGTTCAGGTATTCAGTTACTTAGTTGGGATTATCCGAAAGAGCTCAACTTAAGAAACAAAATTGATAGTCATCAACTCTATCCAATTACTTGTTTGACGACGCTTTCAGTAGCGGAGAAAGATAAGTTATTGATACTAGACGTTTTATTGGTAAAGGAGATCATTAATAATTCTCAATGTTTAGAAAAGATTGGTTTAAGTCCTAACCGAATACATAATGTATTGAAGGAAGCAACTGCGTTGTGTCGATTTTTTTGAAACAAAGTTTCTAATTTTTAAAATGTAGTCAATATGAAAATTAAATTTCTAGGTGGAGCGGGAACAGTTACTGGTTCAAAGACCTTAGTAGAAACTAATGGTCTTCGGATTTTAATTGATTGTGGGCTTTTTCAAGGGATTAAGCCTTTGCGTGAACTCAATTGGGAACCATTGTCTGTATTACCGTCAACGATTGATTTTGTTCTATTAACACATGGGCATTTGGATCACTGTGGCTGGTTGCCGCGATTGGTTGCGCAAGGCTTTGCAGGGAAAATATATTGTACAAGCCCTACTGCG
>JBIKRP010000064.1:0-8496 GCA_044349145.1 Flavobacterium sp. | reverse complement strand
ATTCGAGCTTTTCAAAAAGGATTTGACACTGTCGATGATCATTACGATGTGATTGTAAAACTGGATGCCGACTTAATTTTGCCAACTAATTATTTTGAAACGATAATATCCCATTTTACTTCTGACAATGCTATTGGAATGGCTGGCGGATTTGCTTACATTGAAAAAAACAAGGAGTGGATCTTAGAGAATCTCACCGACAAAGATCATATTCGCGGGGCGTTCAAAGCGTATCGAAAGGCATGTTTCAAACAAATTGGCGGACTCAAACCAGCCATGGGTTGGGACACCGTTGATGAATTGCTGGCGAAATTTTACGGATGGAAAGTGATTACGGATGAATCTTTAAAAGTCAAACATCTCAAACCAACGGGCGCAAATTATAATAAAGCGGCACGTTTCAAACAAGGTGAGGCCTTTTACAGTTTGGGATATGGATTTCCTATTACCGTCATTGCTTCGTTGAAATTGGCGATGATGAAAAAACAGCCACTACTCTTCTTTGATTATATACAAGGATTTTGGAAAGCGAAAGCTGCGAATAAACCGTTATTGGTTAGTGCGGAACAAGCAAACTTCATCCAGAACTATCGCTGGGACAAGATGAAAGAGAAGATTTTTCGGTAGCACGACAATTGCGTGAGGGATTGAGGCGGCATCCTTTTTTGTGAGGTACGAAACGAAAAAGATAAAGCCGAAAGCCCGACCCGCCTTTTTCGGCGAGGTCACGCCCAAAAGCTCATAAAAAAACCAACAACTGAGAACTGACAACCAATAACTTTTCTTATTTTAGCGCATATTTCAAAACCATGATGCTCGTTCGTTACCTATCGCAAATCGGAAAGTACTTTTTGATGTGGAAAGAGATTTTCAACAAACCTACCAAATGGTCTGTGATGCGAAGTTTAATTCTAAAGGAAATTGATGATTTGATCATCGGCTCGCTCGGAATTGTTGCTTTTATTTCATTCTTTGTGGGTGGCGTTGTTGCGATTCAGACCGCTCTGAATCTGACCAATCCACTTATTCCCAAATACCTAATTGGTTTTGCTACAAGGCAATCCGTCATTTTAGAGTTTGCTCCAACTTTTATTTCCATTATTATGGCGGGAAAAATGGGGTCGTTTATTACTTCGAGTATTGGAACGATGCGCGTTACGGAGCAAATCGACGCCTTAGAAGTGATGGGCGTCAACTCTTTAAATTACTTGGTTTTTCCAAAATTGATTGCACTGCAATTGTATCCTTTTGTCATTGGAATCAGTATGTTTTTGGGCATTCTCGGTGGCTGGGTTGCGGCAGTTTACGGCGGATTTGGATCTAGCGATGAGTTTATTGGTGGCTTACAACAAGATTTTATTCCGTTTCATATTGCGTATGCCTTTATAAAAACCTTTGTGTTTGCTTTATTACTTGCAACCATTCCTTCCTTTCACGGTTATTATATGAAAGGTGGCGCATTGGAAGTGGGAAAAGCGAGTACCGTTTCCTTTGTTTGGACTTCGGTAATGATCATTGCGATGAATTATATATTAACTCAAATGCTTTTGACCCAATGATAGAAGTAAAGAACATTGAGAAATCGTTTGGTGGCACAAAAATTTTAAAAGGAGTTTCGACCGTATTTGAAACTGGAAAAACCAACTTGATCATCGGACAGAGTGGATCGGGAAAAACCGTTTTACTCAAAAGTCTGTTGGGGATTCATTCGCCGGAAGTGGGAACGATTTCGTTTGATGGCAGAATTTACTCTGATTTATCGCCTGATGAAAAAAGAGAATTACGAACTGAAATCGGAATGGTTTTTCAAGGAAGTGCCTTATTCGATTCGATGACAGTAGAGGAAAACGTTGGTTTTCCGTTGAAAATGTTCACTAAAAATTCGCCTGCGGAAATTCAAGATCGCGTAGATTTTGTATTAAAACGGGTCAACCTCATCGATGCACATAAAAAATTGCCGTCTGAAATTTCTGGCGGAATGCAAAAACGTGTCGCTATTGCAAGAGCGATTGTAAACAATCCGAAATATTTATTTTGCGATGAACCCAATTCGGGTTTGGATCCGAATACGGCGATATTAATCGACAATCTGATTAAAGAAATTACAGAGGAATATAATATTACGACGGTAATTAACTCCCACGATATGAATTCGGTGATGGAAATCGGTGAGAATATTGTATTTTTAAAAAATGGACTAAAAGCTTGGCAAGGGACGAAAGAGGAAATTTTCAGAACTGACAATGAAGCGGTGGTTGATTTTGTTTATTCTTCGAATTTGTTTAAAAAAGTAAGGGAAGCGTATTTGAAAGGATAATGTCCATCGCACTCGGCCACACAAATCTCGACATTCCTCAAACTAGAATAAAAAAAGCGAGAATCTCTTCCCGCTTTGCTTTACATTTTCAATTGACTCACAATTCCTTTAATTTCCTGTTCTTTACTTTTCGGATAAATCAGCAGAACGTTGTCCTTGTCGACAATGATAAAATCTTCCAATCCGTCAATAATCACCAATTTACCTTTAGCGGTACTGACTATATTATTGGATGAATTATTCAATAAAACAGTTGCATTTACTACCGAATTATCGTTGTCGTCTTTATCTAATTTTTCGTGCAAGGATCCCCAAGTACCTAAATCATTCCAATCGAAAGTGGCTGGAAGCACATAGACGTTTTTCGCCTTTTCCATCACCGCATAATCTATGGAAACATTTTCCGCCAAAGCGTAATTTGCATTTATAAAATCTTTCTCTTTTGATGTGTTATAATCGTCCCAACCTTTTAGAAACAAGGCATTCATCTGCGGTTGAAACTTCTCAAAGGATTCTGCAATTGCTTTTACGCTCCAAATAAAAATACCCCCATTCCATAAAAAATTACCACTTTCTATAAAAGATTTTGCGGTTTCGTAATCGGGTTTTTCTCTAAATTGATTGACTTTTTTTATTGGATTGGAATCTGTTTTATCAAACTCAATATAACCAAAACCTGTATTGGGAAAAGTCGGTTGAATCCCTAAAGTCATTAGGGCGTTTTCTGCAGCACAAAAGTCAAAACATTGCTGCAAATTTTGCGCGAACAAATCCTCATCTTCAATCCAGTGATCGCTTGGTGCAACCACCATGACTGCATCAGGATTTTGCTTTTTTATCTTCAGTGAGGCATACAAAATACAAGGCGCGGTATTTCGCATGGCTGGTTCTAACAAAACCTGCTCTGGTTTCACCATCGGCAATTGTTCTAATACGATATGATTGTATTTTTCGTTGGTCAAAATCAGAATATTCTCGACCGGAATCAACTGTGACAATCTGCTAAAGGTTTTTTGAATTAAGGTATGCCCAGAACCCAACATATCGTGAAATTGTTTTGGAAATTCTGAGGTACTTACAGGCCAAAATCGAGAGCCAACGCCGCCAGCCATAAGTATTGCGTAATAATTTTTATTCATTTTTTCTAAGTTGCTGAGTTTATTTTATCTGTTCGTTTTTCGGCTCGGGTCTGAGTTGCTGAGTAACTGAGATTTCTATTTTTAGTTCTTATTTTAGTAATTCAACTTCTGCATTCGGATTAAACAAATATAACCGTCCCGAACTTACTTCAACGCATTCATAGCGTTTGGTTCTCAAAGCGCCTTTGGTAAAAATCTTTCCATTATGAATTCGAAAGTGACTTCCGTAAGGGATTTCAAAGATATAATTTTTATCATTCTGTTGGTCAAACTGTTTTAGGGCAAGTGATAACGTTGCATCCACGTCGCTACTCGCAGTAGGATTCTTAAAATGACGCGCCAACAATGGCAAAAGTTGATTCGGAAATATTTCAGGTCTAATAAACGGAATCATCAACCTTTGAAAAGTAAACTTCCATTCTTCTCCATGGGGTTTGATGTATCTACCAAATTTTTCAAAAGCTACTAAATGTGAAATCTCGTGAATTAACGTGATAAGAAACTTGTACTTATTCAAATTGGCGTTGACGGTAATTTCATGTTTACCATTCACCGCTTTGCGATAGTCACCATGTCGCGTAACGCGTTCGTTGACAATTTTGAGATGTACTTCGTTGGCGACAATCAACTCAAAGACAGGTCTGACAGCATGTTCAGGAAGATATTTCGCTAATGTTTCGTTCATGTTAAATGTAGGTTGTCAGTCAAAAACCGGCAACGAAATTAAGGCGTTGAGGATGAAACTTGCAGTACTTTTCCGTTATAAAATTGGTGTCCGGTCAGGGTGAAATTATAAATGTAATCTGCCATTTGCTTCGCTGTTATTGGCGCTATATATCCTGGAAAAGCTTCGGCTAACATTTCGGTTTGAACAGAACCTAACGCCAATACATTGAAAGCAATTCCTCTTTCCTTGTACTCTTCTGCTAACAATTCCGACAACGTTATTACCGCTCCTTTACTTGAACTATAGGCAGCGAGTCCCGCAAATTTCATACTCCCTTGAATGCCACCCATTGAACTGATGGTAACGACATGACTCCCTTTTTGCATGTACGGCAACGCTATTTGCGTTAGATTGGCTACCCCAAAAACATTCACTTTATAGATGTTTTCAAAGTCTTGTTGCGTTGTGTTTTGGAAAGGTTTTAGGAGTAAAGCACCCGCATTATGAACAATCGCATCCACTTTTTTCCAAGTTGATGTTAGGAAATTTTCAATTTGAGTTAATTCACTTTCTTGCGACAAATCGACGGAAAGACAAGAAATGTTTGGATGTTCTATTAATTCTTTCGGTGTCTTTCTCGATACAGCTAAAACTTGATGTCCTGCATTGGCAAATTGCATTGCCAACTCGAATCCTATTCCTCTAGAAGTACCTGTAATGATGATGTTTTTCATTTGTTAATTTAACTTGGGTAAAGATAAAAAAAGCGAATGAAACAACGCTGACTATTTTCGAAGACCTTTGCAAAAATACTTCCGCCAAAACTGAATTCCCTGATAAACACCTAATCCAACAAAAACCAAAGGAATGATGATACGCATCAAATATTTCGCAAAGAAATCGGTTTGAGAAGTCAAGAAATGTAACGACAAAATCAGCGCCAACATGCCGAAAAAAGTTCCAATCAAGGTTCCGAAAACATAGAAATATTTTTTTGTCCCGTCAATTGCGATCCAGTTGCCATTGAGTAAATACAGATTCCAACCCACCCAAAACGGGATTTGAACAAAATTGAGCGCACTCAAAAATATTCCAACGAAATAAGGTGTTCGATTTTGGTATTCGGAGAGAACTGTAGATTGCGCCTCTGTATTGGTTGCACTCACGTAGAAAATATACGCCAATAGCAACATAAACAGCACTGAAAATCCTTCTATATATTTTAGGAGTTTCTTGTTATTCATTAATTGCTCTGCAAAAACTAAAGTAAAATAAATCACAAAAACCTCAACCGAAATAACGCCTAATAAGTACGGAATCAAGCTCCGTAATCCTGTATGATTAAAAATATCAAAACCAATCACATTCAAATAACCCAGCGGTATCGATCCGACAAAACTCACGACAAAACCGACCAGTATATTTTTGAGATATTTCATCAGTTAGAAATTGAGGATTTTGTTGCTTTGCTCAAGGTGCATACGGTATTCTTTCAGACCTGCTTTTCTGGTCAAATAAGGAAATCCTTTTTGGTGATTGGCGGCACTAATTTCGAACATATACCGAATGTGGCGCGTTAGCTCTTTCCATGCGAAAAAGATGGAATGTTTCGGGTCGTAAATATGTGTGGGTTCGCTCGCAGCACCATTCAATTCTACTACTGCAAAGTTTTTTCCTTGTTCGAGTTCTTCTAAAGAATTGTACATCAAGTCCAATCGCCCAAAATAAAAGGCTGGAATTTGAAGACACATTTCGTTGATGACTTCTGTCAGTTGCGGCGAAATCCAATGGCTGAAATCCAGGAATTTGGCTCCACGAATGTGATTGCCATACGGCACTAAATTGCGTTGTTCTCCCTCGGCTAAAACGGTCTGCAAATCCGCTCCGTATTCTTTTTGTAGGACTTTGAGTTGGAGTTCATGTCTCGGATCTTTCTTGATCAAAGTTTCAATCGTTGATTTTCCGTCGCCAGTGACGATTAGGAATTCTTTTCCGACAATTCCCGTGATTTTGCCTTTTTTTTCGTGTGGATAGCGCACATAGAAAATACCAATTTCATTTTGATACGGAATCAAATCTTGTAGCAAATAATCGAAATTGACTTTGTCGTGATACGCTTTTAGTTCTGCTACATTGTGAATTTTTTTCACGGCAGAACCGCGCAGCCCGATATCTGGTTTGGCAATAATAGGATAATTGAATTGGTATTCGTTGAAACGGTCTAAAACTAGCTCAAAAAAAGTGTCTTCTTTGATTAACTCTGTTTTCGGACAATATATCTTCGGAATCAGATTGTAGATTTCCTTTTTCGACTCCATGATAAAACCACCATTTTTGATGGATGGATTGGAGGCGTTGAAAAAGAAAATCGTACGCGCCTTGACCGAAAGATAAGCCCATTGAAAATAAACCGGAATATACACGATGTGCATCGGCCAATATTCCCAGTGGAGTAGTTTATGGAGGAGGAGTTTCAAGTTGGTTGTCGGTTGTAGGTTATAGGTTGTAGGTTGTACGTTGTGGGTTGTAAGTTGCGTGAGTGATGGCAGCGGCATCCTTTTTTGTTTTTTGAGTAAAAGCCCTTCGACTGCGCTCAGGGTGACAAAAAAACAAAAAAGATAGAGCGAACAGCAGGACGGCGCTAAAGTTGGTTTGTTGCAGAGACTGTATTTGTTGCGCCGGCACGCCCAAATTAAACATGAATAAACGTATTTGAGAATTCTTTTTCTTGAATCAAATCATGGTGTATGACCGTAATTTTGTTTTGCTCGATGACACTCTGCGTGATGCTTAGCGTCTTGAGTTGATCGTTTCGATTGATGATCAATCCGTGTTCTGCATTTTCGGCTTCGGTGTAGCGATGAAAGCGGAACATTTCCTCGAAAGTGACTTCTGGCGTTGTATCTAAGAAAGTGGAAAACCAATGTGCTCTTTGCTCGCGAACTTCTTTTGAATAAAGTGTTGAAGAAGACCAAATGTGGTTTTCGTTGGTGTTGAGTTTGCGTTGGCTTTTTTCGGTGCCATTCCACCTCAATTGATAAAGTTGTTGATCTTGAAAAAGCACGAGTGTAAATGGCTCTACGTTTTCTAAATCAATAATTTCCCATGCGTTTATGGCGGATTCCGAGCTGAAAAGATCGAGTACAATGAGGCCACGGCTTCTGCGATACGGCTGATTCCATTGGTGATTTTCATCAGCGCCATTGAGCAAAACCAGCACATTGGCGTTTTCATCTACGACATACCAAGTTCCGCCTGCTTTGGGGTCTTTGGGAAAAAACAAGTTTTTTTGATTGACGAGGTAATTCCTTGGTTCAATGGCTGGACGCGCTACTTGCTCGTCGCGATTGGAAGTGATGATGATTTTGCCGTTCGAATGGACAAAACTTACTGTGCACATTGCTTTCTGTATTCGATGGTGGAGCGTGCCACACCAAAATTTTCGTCGACTTGAAGTTTGCCATTCATGAGAATCGCTACTTTAATCAGTGCTTGATGATGAACGCAGTGTTCTAGGTTGTAGAGCAATTCTCTGCGGTAATTGCTTTCGATGCAGATTGCTGAACCATCGATGATTTGTTGCAACTCGATTTTTTTGTTCTCTCTATCAATGGATCTTTGGATTTCCTTGATTTGAGTCATTGCAAATTCTGAACTTGTCTGTATCAATTTATTGCGCTGGCGTTGGTCGTAGTTGACGATTCCGGATTCGTATTGTGAGTTCAAACACTGAAACATCTCGATGATGTGCCGTGTGTGTTCCCCAATGGTTGCGTTGCTCAGTTCGTGACAGGGCTGCGCATAATCTGCATCGGAAATTTGCGCGAGTAAATCGTTTAATTCCTGTAAACTATGATGAATAGCTGGTAACAACATATTTTTACAATTGAAACTTTAATAGACTTTGCACTTTAACTCTGTTCTGAAACACCAGAATTGCACAACAAATAAACGTAATTATTGCCAAAATAAAAAGTGTTCCGCCATCGTTTTTTACTTCAATTCCCAAAAAAATCAAATGTGATAAAATGGCACCAGACATGGTTCCTAAACCAAGTAGCGCTCCAAGCAAAGTTGTTCGTGGAACTAAAATTAGAATAGACGCGATTAATTCGATAACGCCCGAGCCAATTCGGCCAATAGGTTCAGCACCTAGCGTCGAAAAAATATAGACGCTTTCTTCTGCTGCTGTAAATTTAAAGTAGAGTGTTTGTAGCAAAATGATGACTGCGGCAAGTTTGATGATCCATGTAAATATGTTGGTTTTCATGATATAGATTATTTACTAATTTGAAAAAGAGTTAATTTTAAAATTTGAAAATGGGGCCTTATTTCCTGCTTTTGAAAGCTGACAACTAATTAATAAACTTCTT
>JBIKRP010000063.1:0-8502 GCA_044349145.1 Flavobacterium sp. | reverse complement strand
TGTTTTTAATAGATGTTGAAAACTCTCAAACAATAGTCAAATTTCCACCTTTCAATTCTTCTAAAATCAATCTAACGATTTCAAAATCGTTGGGATGCACTTTAAGCTTAATCCCTCCTAGAGCATTGTTATAGAAAGGCGCAATTCCTAAAGTAGCTTCGTTCTCAAAAAAGTATGCGATTCCTTCTTGTTCCAATCGATGTTTGATCACAATGATTTCATGAGTGAAATTGAATATAGCAATAACTTCAAAAGCTTCCATCTTTTTTTGATAAAGGTAAGTAAATGTTACTTTTCTATTAAAACACCTAACTTATCACTTATAACTTACAACTATTTTGTAATTTTCAAACTTTAAGAAAAGACATCATGAGCAAGAAACCAAAAAAGTTTGGCAAAAAGGAGAAAACCTACTCCGAAAGAATATTAAAGATACTATCTCAAAACGCTAATAAACCTTTCAACTACAAACAAATAGCTGCCATATTAGAACTTGATGATACGAAAAGTAGAAACGAAATCATCAAAGATCTTAAAATTTTAGCCGCACAAAAAGTCATTATCGAGTCGGAACCTGGGAAGTATTTAGTCAAAGCCATCAGCCAAGATTATTACGAAGGAACGATAGATATGACCTCACGCAAAACTGCCTATTTTATTTGCGAAGAATTTGAAGACGACGTTTTTATTCCGACCAACAATCTCAATCACGCATTAGACAAAGACAAAGTCAAAGTTTATGTGTATAACCGACGTCGTGGTAAAAAACCAGAAGGTGAAGTCATTGAAGTTTTAGAACGTGCGAAATCTGAGTTTGTCGGCGTAATAGATATTCAAAAGAATTTTGCATTTGTGACCACTGCGAATGCTAAAATGTATACCGATATTTTTATTCCAAAAGACAAAATTGGCGAAGCGCAACAAGGCGATGTCGTGATTGCAAAAATTGAAGATTGGCCGAAGAAAGCAGACAGTCCGTTTGGATCTATCATTAAAGTTTTAGGAAAACCTGGTGAACATGATACGGAGATTCATGCGATTTTAGCGGAATACGGATTGCCCTATGATTTCCCGATTGAAGTAGAATTGTTCGCTCAAAAAATAGATACTTCCATTCAAGAAAGTGAAATCAAAAAGCGTCGTGATATGCGCGATACCTTGACATTCACCATCGATCCTAAAGATGCGAAAGATTTTGATGATGCGTTGTCTTTCAAAAAATTAGAGAACGGGAACTATGAAATCGGAATCCACATTGCTGATGTTTCCTACTATTTACAAGAAGGAACAATTCTCGATGACGAAGCTTTTAACAGAGCGACATCAGTTTATTTGGTAGATCGTGTCGTTCCGATGTTGCCGGAAGTGTTGTCAAATTTCGCTTGCTCCTTGAGACCTCAAGAAGAGAAATATACCTTTTCTGCGATTTTTGAAATCAATGAAAAAGCACAAGTGATGAATCAATGGTTCGGAAGAACGGTGATTTTTTCCGATCAACGATTTGCTTACGAAGAAGCGCAGTATATCATCGAAACTAAAAATAATACGATTCCGGTTGAAACTTCGATTACAGGAAAATCCTATGTCGTGCAAGATGATATTGTTGCTGCTACTTTGAAGTTGGATGAATTGGCGAAAATCCTGCGACGCAATAGAATGAATGAAGGCGCGATTTCGTTTGATAAAGTAGAAGTAAAATTCAACTTGAATGAGGCTGGAGAACCGGAAGGCGTGTACTTCAAAATCTCCAAAGACGCCAATCATTTGATTGAAGAATTCATGCTTTTGGCGAATAGAAAAGTCGCTGAATTTATTGGAAAGCAAAAGAAAACCTTTGTTTATCGTATTCACGATGAGCCGAATGAAGATAAATTAATCAACTTACAAACGATAATTTCGAAATTTGGATATAGCATCAATTTCAAATCGAAAGCAGATATTTCAAAATCATTGAACAATTTATTGAATGATGTCGTCGGCAAAAAAGAACAGAATTTAGTAGATACACTCACGATTCGAAGTATGAGTAAAGCCAAATATTCGACGGATAATATTGGTCATTACGGATTGGCATTCGATTATTATTCTCATTTCACTTCACCTATCAGGCGTTATCCTGACGTAATGGTACATCGATTATTGCAGTATTATTTAGATGGTGGCAAGTCGGTTGATGCGGAATTGTACGAAGAGAAATGTCAACATTCTTCGAATATGGAAGGATTGGCAACCAATGCCGAGCGCGATAGTATCAAATACATGCAAGTAAAATATATGCAAGATCACAAAGATCTCGAGTTTTTAGGTGTTATTTCAGGTGTTACGGAATGGGGAATTTATGTAGAAATTATTGAGAATAAATGTGAAGGCATGTGCAGAATTCGTGAAATCAAAGACGATTATTATACATTTGATGACAAACAATATGCCTTGGTTGGTGAGATTTCGAAGAACATTTTACAACTTGGCGATGAAGTTATTGTCAAAGTGAAGAATGCTGATTTAGTGAAAAAGCAATTAGATTTTCATTTCATTAGAAAGAACGAATAGTATGAATAAAATAGTTTTTCTATTGGTCTTGTTGACTACAAAATGTCTGTTTGCTCAAGAGAGAAATGTCGGTGATTTTACTAAAGTGACTGCTTTTGATCAAATTGATGTCGTGTTAATTCCTTCAGCTGAAAACAAAGTCAGCTTGAAAGGTTCGGGTTCTGATCAAGTAGAATTAATCAACAAGAATGGCGAGTTAAAAATTAGAATGCCATTAACTAAAATGTTCAGCGGAGATAATATTTCAGCGACGGTTTATTATACCCAATTGAACACTGTAGAAGCTAATGAAGGTTCTAGAATAGCTAGTGAAGCGGTTATTTCTACCGGAGATTTTGAAATTATTACCAAAGAAGGATCGATAGTAGAATTGGCTTTAGATGTAAAAAATTTACTTGTGAAAATGAACGATGGTTCAAAAGTAAGCCTTGAGGGTAAAGCAGACAGTCAAGACGTTTTGCTCAATTCTGGAAGCGTTTATAAGGCAGAAAAATTACAAACTACATCAACAATAATTACTTCAAATACTGGTGCTGAAGGATCGATTAGAGTTTCTGATTTAGCAGATGCGAAATGCAGAGCGGGCGGAAAAGTCTATATTTATGGCAATCCAAAGCGAATCAATAAGAAAATCATTGCTGGTGGAAAGATCTACGAAAAGGAAGATTAAAAATTTATTGTTATTTTTACATCAAAACCAATAGATGATCGAAGATATTATTACAGGCATTCCTTTAGGTGTTTTTCTTAGCTTTCTAGTGGGTCCCGTTTTTTTTGTTTTATTAGAAACTAGTGCTGTAAAAGGTTTTAGGGCAGCCATGGTTTTTGATTTTGGTGTTGTCTTAGCCGATATATTGTTTATAGCGGTTGCTTATTTTAGTAGTTATCGGCTTATTCAAACAATAAAAAATGATCCCGCCATTTTTATTTTTGGAGGTATTATGATGCTAACTTATGGCATCATTTCATTTATAAAACTTAAGAAAGTTAGTAAAAAAGTTGAAGAAATACCAGTAGATGAGTTGATCAAGAAAAATTATCTAGGACTATTCTTCAAAGGCTTCTTTCTCAATTTTATCAATGTAGGTGTTTTGTTGTTTTGGTTCATGATTCTCATAACCATCGGTCCAAAATTAGAATTGGAAACCTCTAGAATGATTACTTTTTTTTCCACGGTATTACTGACTTATTTAGTGGTAGATATTGGCAAAGTACTTTTAGCCAAACAATTAAGAAGTAAAATGACCCCAACAAATATTTTAAAAATTAAGAAATTGATTAGCATTTTGTTGGTGATTTTTGGCTTGACTTTAGTGTTTCAAGGATGGTTTCCTAGTGAGCAAAAATTGGTTAAGAAGGCTTTGGAGAAGATAGACTAAAGCATTACTACTCGAGTTTGATGTTTATAAAGAACTTTCTGATTTTATTGTTTTGGCGATTTTAAAATGAAGCATATTCAATGTATTGAAACAATTCTATATGTTACCAACCAGCAAGCAAGTGCTGAATTTTACGAACGAATTTTTAGAAAAAAAGCAGATTTAAACGTTGCTGGAATGACCGAGTTTAGATTATCAGACTACTGCAAATTGGGATTAATGCCTAGTGCAGGAATTGTGAAAATACTAGCTGATAAGACACCTCATCCCGACAAAGGAAACGGAATACCAAGATGTGAACTTTATTTTTACGTTGATAATGTTCGGCTAGAGTATGATAATGCGATAGAAGCGGGTGCTTCCCTTATTAGCGCAATTGAAGATAGAGATTGGGGCGACAGAGCTTGTTATTTTGCTGATTTAGATGGACATATTATTGCGTTCGCAGAAAAAATCGATAAATAAATCAAACGATTTCAAATATCATTTCAACTATATATTTACCCTAACTAAGCCCATTTTTTCTATAAAGTCTCTATTTCTTGAAATGTTTCTGCTACATCATCCGAATTCGAAGCTTAACTGTAATCAAATTTTTCTAATAATTAATCATAGAGAAACCTTCAATTTCAGTAAGGATTTCTATAGCATCGTCCGGATTCAAACCATAACTTTATTTCATTTCTTCTAAAAATGAAACATGAAAAAACCTTCAATTTCAATGAGGATTTCAACAGCGTCGTCTGGATTCGAACCATAATTTTAATTGATTTTTTCTAAAAATGAAACAAAAAAACCTTCAATTTCGATGAAGATTTCCAAATCATCCTTCGTATTCGAGCAATAACTTTAATTCATTTTTCTACAATTCAACCATAAAAAAGACCTATAATTTCTTTGAGGATTTCCAAAGCATCGTCTGGATTCGAACCATAATTTTAATTCATTTTTTCTAAAAATGAAACATAAAAAAAACCTTCAATTTCAATGAAGATGTCCACAGCATCGTCTGGATTCGAACCATAATTTTAATTCATTTTTTCTAAAAATGAAACATAAAAAAAACCTTCAATTTCAATGAAGATTTCAACAGCATCGTCTGGATTCGAGCAGCAACTTTAATTCATTTTTTCTAAAAATGAAACAAAAAAGAATAACCTTTAATTTCTTTTAGGATTTCCAAAGCATCGTCAGGATTCGAACCATAATTTTAATTCATTTTTTCTAAAAATGAAACATAAAAAAAACCTTCAAACTAATTTGAAGGTTTTGAGGCATCGTCTGGATTCGAACCATAATTTTAATTCATTTTTTCTAAAAATGAAACATAAAAAAAACCTTCAATTTCAATGAAGATGTCCACAGCATCGTCCGGATTCGAACAGTAACTTTAATTCATTTTTTCTAAAAATGAAACATAAAAAAACCTTCAATATCAATGAAGATTTCAACAGCATCGTCTGGATTCGAGCAGCAACTTTAATTCATTTTTTCTAAAAATGAAACATAAAAAAACCTTCAATATCAATGAAGATTTCAACAGCATCGTCTGGATTCGAGCAGCAACTTTAATTCATTTTTTCTAAAAATGAAACAAAAAAGAATAACCTTTAATTTCTTTTAGGATTTCCAAAGCATCGTCAGGATTCGAACCATAATTTTAATTCATTTTTTCTAAAAATGAAACAAAAAAGAATAACCTTTAATTTCTTTTAGGATTTCCAAATCATCCTTCGTATTCGAGCAATAACTTTAATTCATTTTTCTACAATTCAACCATAAAAAAGACCTATAATTTCTTTGAGGATTTCCAAAGCATCGTCTGGATTCGAACTTAAACTTTAATTCATTTTTTCTAAAAATGAAACATAAAAAAAACCTTCAAACTAATTTGAAGGTTTTGAGGCATCGTCCGGATTCGAACCGGAGTTTTAATTCATTTTTTCTAAAAATGAAACATAAAAAAACCTTCAAACTAATTTGAAGGTTTTGAGGCATCGTCCGGATTCGAACCGGAGTAGGAGCTTTTGCAGAGCCCAGCCTAGCCGCTCGGCCACGACGCCATTGTGCATTGGACGGCAAACTTAATAAATAATTTTGAATTTCAAATTTTAATCTTGAAATTCTTTTGGGTATCAATTTCTGTACTCCTCCATTTCAATAGTAACCGCTTCAACATCACCATCTATGGGAGGATTGATTTTAGAAACTGCTAATACAATTCTAGAAATAGACGGAATTTCTTTAAAAATCCTAGCAATGATGCGATGTGCGACGTGCTCCAGTAATTTAGAACGAATCTCCATTTCTTCCATTACAATTCGATTCAAAATTACATAGTCAACCGTGTCTTCAAGCGCGTCAGAAATGGAAGACTTGCGCAGATCGGTTTTTACTTCTAAGTCAACTTTATAATCTGATCCGATTTTTCCTTCTTCCAATAAACAACCGTGATAGGAATAGGTTCTGATATTTTTTAATTTGATAGTTCCCATGAAAATATAAATGAATTGGATTTAGTGTCTTTTTAGTAAAAGTATGAAATATTTGTTTGTAGTAATAAAATCAAACAAGCAAATCAACAGTAGGACGAATTTACCAACTATTTTAATAACTTTGCGACTCTAATTTTTGAATATGTCAACGGAAGAAAAAGCATTGAATTTTATCGAGCAAATTATTGAAGAAGATCTTAAAAATGGCTTATCGACTTCAAAATTGCGTTTTCGTTTTCCACCAGAACCCAATGGGTATTTGCATATTGGTCACGCCAGTGCTATCGCCTTGAATTTTGGTTTGGGAATCGATTATAAAGCGCCGGTTAACCTTCGTTTTGACGATACCAATCCAGCGAAAGAAGAACAAGAATTTGTGGATGCCATCAAAAGAGATGTTCAATGGTTAGGCTATCAATGGGCGGAAGAGCGCTATGCTTCTGATTATTTCCAGCAATTATACGATTGGACTATTGATTTCATCAAGAAAGGTAAAGCTTACGTTGACAGTCAATCTTCAGAGGAAATGGCTATTCAAAAAGGGACGCCATCTACACCAGGAACAGACAGTCCGTTTCGCAACCGATCTGTTGAAGAAAATTTAGATCTTTTCGAGCGGATGAAATCGGGTGAGTTTGAAGAAGGAACTCACATTCTTCGGGCTAAAATTGATATGAAATCGACCAATATGTTGATGCGTGATCCGATTATGTATCGTATTCTGCATAAACACCATCATCGAACAGGAGATCAATGGTGTATCTATCCGATGTACGATTGGGCGCATGGGGAAAGTGATTATTTGGAACAAATTTCACATTCATTCTGCACCTTAGAATTTTTGCCGCACCGTGAATTGTATGATTGGTTTTTGGATCAAATTTATGATTCAAATTTAGTTCGTCCGAAGCAACGTGAATTCGCGAGAAGAAATCTAAGTCATACCGTTGTTAGTAAAAGAAAGTTGTTGCAATTGGTAAAGGAAAACCTTGTAAAAGGTTGGGATGATCCGAGAATGTCGACGATTTCTGGCTTGAGAAGAAGAGGTTATACGCCGGCATCGCTTCGCAATTTTGCCAACACGACAGGAATTGCCAAACGTGATAACTTAATCGACGTTTCGGTTTTAGAGTTTTGTATCAGAGAAGATTTGAACAAAACTGCGCCGAGAGTCATGGCGGTTTTAGATCCGGTGAAGTTGATCATTACAAATTATCCAGAGGGACATGTAGAGTGGTTAGACGCAGAAAACAACCAAGAAGACGAAACCGCAGGTTTTAGAAAAGTACCTTTTTCTAGAGAATTATACATTGAAAGAGAAGACTTTTTAGAAGAAGCGCCAGCGAAGTTTTTCCGACTAAGTATCGGCAAGGAAGTTCGATTAAAAAACGGTTATATCATCAAGGGAGAAAGCGTGATCAAGGATTCTACGGGAACAATTACCGAGATTCACGCCACTTATGACACCGAAAGTTTAAGTGGTAGCGGAACGGAAGCCAGTCAAAGAAAGGTATCTGGAACTTTACATTGGGTTTCTATTGCGCATGCTGTACCAGCCGAAGTGCGATTGTACGATCGTTTGTTTGTGGATGAAGCGCCTGATTCGCATAAAGAAAAAGATTTCCTTGAGTTTGTCAATCCAGATTCTTTGAAGATTGTTACCGGTTATGTCGAGCCAAGTTTGAAGAATGCTCAGATTGAAGATAAATTTCAATTCCAACGTTTGGGATATTTCACTGTAGATAAGGATTCTGTAGCTGAAAGTTTGGTTTTTAATAAAACCGTTGGCCTCAAAGATGCTTGGGAAGAGAAAGGCAAAAAAGAAGAAAATAGCTTGAATAATTCTTTAAAGGAAATCAACAAATTCTTCAAAGTTGATGAAGAATCGGAGCGAAATGAAGTTGAAAATGCAATCAAGGAAAGCATTCAGGCGGTGACGAATTTTAGTTTGCTGCAAAATGTATTAAAGAAAAATATTGCTAATAATAAGAGTTCCTTGTTGTTTGCCAACTTCATGTTGAAATATTCTAGTCAAATTGCGCCAAAGGATTTTGACGAAGAGACCATTCAAAAATTGT
>JBIKRP010000062.1:0-8649 GCA_044349145.1 Flavobacterium sp. | reverse complement strand
TTTATGGGGTTTTGTCTTTATTTTTGTCGGTATTTGCCATGCTTTTACTGTTTTTAGAATCTCCCACAGCAGGAATCTACTTATTTGGCCTCAGCTTATTGAGCCTTTTGATTTCGCTCGGTATTTCCTTCTGGGAAATTAGCATTTCCGTTACGGCATTGCGTTTACATTTAAAGGATTTAATTGAAACAAATAACGAAGAATGAGCTCCCTTTTTCCCGCCGAACCCATATCACTTAATCTTCCAGATGCCGACATCGTCTACGTCCCATCCTTTTTCACTAGCGACGTAGCCTCGGAGTTATACCTCGATTTGTTGCGCGAAATTCCTTGGCAACAAGACAATATCAAAGTTTTCGGAAAAGAGTTTGCGCAACCACGTTTGACAGCGCTGTTCGGGAATGATGGCAAACCATACTACTACTCCAACATTACCATGCAACCAAATCCGTGGAATTTGTTGCTTCAAAAAATTAAATTTCACGTAGAAAGTGTCGCGGGAATCAACTTTACAACGGTTTTGCTCAACTATTACCGAGACGGCCAAGACAGCAACGGTTGGCATTCCGATAACGAAAAGGAACTGGGCCTAAATCCGACAATTGCCTCGGTGAGTTTGGGTTCGGAAAGACTGTTTCAACTCAAACATAACACAGAGCCGTCACTTCGACAAAATATACTTTTAGAACATGGGAGTTTGCTCATCATGAAAGGCACAACACAACACTTTTGGAAGCATCAAATTCCAAAAACGAATAAACCCGTAGGCGGTCGAATCAATCTGACATTCAGAGTGATTCAATAGTAGACAATTCTAATGACATAATAATATGAATGAAATCATAGCCTATTTTTCAACTATTCCATCATCCCATCGGAGTTTGATTCTCGTGGGTGGCATAACCATATTTTGGTGGCTTGAAAAAGCATTTCCGCTGTTTCGTTTTCAATATCAAAAATGGCATCACGCCGGTATCAATTTCTTTTTTACGTTCACGACCATTGCAGTTAATTTTCTCCTCGCCTTTATTTTACTGTTAACAACGAATTGGACTGAAGCACATCATTTTGGCGTATTGAACTGGCTGCCAAAAATGAACTCGGTACTTTTTATGTTGATTGGTCTATTGCTACTCGACTTAATTGCGGCTTACTTCGTGCATTGGCTGCAGCATAAAATACCGTTTTTGTGGCGATTTCACCTGATTCATCACTCCGACACGTGGATTGATACAACATCCGCCAACAGACATCATCCAAATGAAAGTGTACTTAGATTTGCCTTCACCTGCCTTGCGGTTTTAATTACGGGTTGCCCGTTATGGTTGGCTTTTCTCTATCAATCATTGTCCTTGATAGCTAGTCAATTTGAACACGCCAATATCACTTTGCCCAAGAAACTAAATCAATTTCTAGGTCTCTTTCTAGTCACACCCAATATGCATAAAGTGCATCATCACTATGTTTTGCCTTACACTGACAGTAACTATGGAAATTTGTTTTCTTTTTGGGATCGCATTTTCGGCACGTATAAAACACTTGCTCCGGATAAAATTGTGTTTGGAATTGACACCTATCCCGAAGCAAATGAACACAATAGCGTTGCTTCTCTCTTAAAAATGCCCCTAAATGCGCCCAGAAATACAGCAGGCAATCAAAAAAAATAAAAAAAATAATTTTTGACCTAATAAAGTGATTGGATTTTTTCTTAATATTGAATTACAAATAATAACCTTTAAAAAAAGTTGAATTAATTTTCAAAGAATGAAAAAGAGTAAACGTATCGAATTGACTTGGGAGCAGAACGAAAGACTAATCACCTTGGCTTTAGAAGAGAGAAATCCTTACGAAATCATTAAAAAGGAACTAGGCATTGATGAGAAAGATGTTCTAGAGATTATGAAGAAAAAACTGTCCGCAGACAAATTTGAAATCTGGAAAAAGAAAGCTAATGCTGCCAAACCCAAACCAAAACAAATTAAAATTGATGATTTCGACGACGATTTAGACGGTAAATATTATATCAAAAATAAATTAGACTAAAAAACCAACTCTTGTTCTGCAAGAGTTTTTTTTTATTTAAAATAACGCCATACCCATTTATTTTTCTTAAACTTTTTTAAATAGAAGTTAGTTAGTAAAACAATTTTATACATTTGGCGCGTCATTAAAAAGCACACCCAACCTATGAAAAAAAGCATTCTCATCGTCCTTTTTACATTTTGCATCCATCAAATAAACACGTATGGGCAATCAAAAGAACAAGTACAAGTCACAGTTGATCTTCAATCAATCCTAAATGACAAAGTTTCAGTTACCGTGACACCTCCAAAAATAAAAACGTCCGAGATTATTTACCACTTTCCCAAAACAGTTCCGGGAACGTATTCTGCTGATAATTTTGGTTTGTATATCGAAAACTTCAAAGTCTATGATAAAATTGGAGCCTACTTAACCGCAACAAAAATCGATGATAACTCCTGGAAAATTTCTGATGCGACGAAAATTGGGTCTATTTCCTATCAAGTCAATGACACCTATGATATCGAATCGACTCATGAAATTTTCTCGCCAGTGGGAAGCAATATCGATGCAGGTAAAAATATCTTGCTCAACACTCACTGTTTTGTTGGCTTTTTTGACGGATTTACAAACAACACCTACAAAATGACCGTAAAACATCCGGAAACACTTTGGGGAGCAACTTCACTTACCGATAGCGATGCAAGTAACAATAGTGACGTTTTCACCGTGGCTCGTTACGCTGAATTGGTAGAAAACCCAATCATGTACAGCACTCCAGATTACACCACTTTTGCAATCAATGATATGCAAATTTTGATTGCGGTTTATTCTCCGAATGGCACACACACCGCGGAAGGAATTACACCGGCAATGAAGACGATGATGACGGCACAAAAAAACTTTCTTGGTAAATTTAATAGTACAAAGAAATATACGATTCTAGTGTATCTTTCCGATGTACAAAAAGAAAATGATGCACACGGGTTTGGTGCCTTAGAACATCCAACGGCAACAACAGTGGTTATGCCCGAGGCAATGGGCGTTGAAGAGTTAAGCGAGCAATTAAAAGACGTTGTTTCTCACGAGTTTTTTCATATTGTCACCCCATTAACGATTCATTCTAAAGAAATTCAAGATTTCGACTTTACGAATCCCAAAATGTCCGAACATCTTTGGATGTACGAAGGCGTAACAGAATACTTTGCCAACCTCTTTCAAATCAATCAAGGTTTGATTTCGGAAGCTGATTTTTACAACAGAATGGCGGCGAAAATATCGAACGCTAACAATATGGATGATACCATGCCATTTACAAAAATGAGCGCAAATGTATTGACAAAACCATATAAAGACCAGTATTTGAATGTTTACGAAAAAGGGGCGCTAATCGGAATGTGTATCGATATTATTATTCGAGAAAAAAGTAATGGCACTCGCGGCATTCTCGATTTGATGCAAAAACTTTCTAAAGAATATGGGACTGAAAAAGCCTTCAATGATAGTGAGTTATTTTCAAAAATTACATCCTTAACCTACCCTGAAGTAGGGAATTTTCTGACTAATCATGTTGCGGGTTCAACTCCAATTAAATATCTAGACTTCTTAAACAAAGTTGGCATTTCGCAAAAAATCATAAAAGGATTTGGAAATCCCTTTCTTAAAGGTCAAGTGCCAACAATTACTGTAAATCAACAAACAAAGGAAATTATTGTGCTCCCTGCAGAAGAAATGAATATATTTTACCAAGAATTGGGCGTTCAAGGCGGTGATATTTTAACGGAGATCAACGCCACAAAATACACCCTCGATAACATCTATGATCTCATTACATCGAGTCAATTGTGGCAAAACGACGACCCAATTACCGTAAAGATCATCCGCAACGGAAAAGAACAAGTCCTCACAGGGAAAACAAAAATGCCATCAGAAGACAATATTGGCTACGAATTTACAGATACCACCAAAACCAATTTGAAGAACGCTTGGTTGAAAGGATAAGAGATTTTACTTAAACTTAAAAATCCCCATACTATTATTAGTTTGGGGATTTTTTTTAATAAAAAAACCACCACATTGCTGTGATGGTTTTTGGAGCCGGCGGAGGGACTCGAACCCACGACCTGCTGATTACAAATCAGCTGCTCTAGCCAACTGAGCTACGCTGGCGACGTATTTCGATTGCAAATATAGAAGTCCATTTTAAATTTGCAAAATAAAACGAAACTTTTTTAGAACAATATTTTATTGTAAAGCGTTAATCTTAACAATCAATTGATTTGCAGCTTGTTCCAACTCTTGATTGATTTGTTTAAAGTGTGCTTTTTTGTTCTCCACTTTCTTAGCGTTTACTTTTGTAATCAAATCATCAAACGACGCAATTGCTTCATCGATTAATGCATTGGTTTCCGCTGTTGGTTTTCCGGTAGTCGACATTTCAAACAAATAAACTGCTTCAATAATATCTCCTAAAACGAAATTGATGTCTTTTTTTAGATTCTTAACATTTGCCATAATAATGGGTATTTTTTTGATTTTAATTCGCGGGCAAAAGTACACCTATTTTTTCTATCACAAACTATTTAATATAAATTTCTAATATTGAGGCATTCCCAACAAACTGGTAGCTCAAAATTGCAGCGGGCAACAAAATGGTATCGCCTTTTTTATATTGATGCTCTACACCATCTTGTTTCATCGAAAACGCGCCTTCGGTACACATATAAACATGAAAACTTATCCCGTCTTTTTCAAATTTCATCGTACCGCTTAACGGAATATAGTTGGTCGTAAAATAATTACAATCAACCATCTCGTTGGCTGTGTTCTCCTGCTTCTGATAATATTTTTGAGCTTCAATTTTTTTATAATTGATGGCATCCAAAGCCAAATCGATATGCAATTCTCTCGTTTTCCCATGCGCATCTACGCGATCAAAATCGTATAATCTATAAGTAATGTCAGATGTTTGCTGAATCTCTGCGATTACCAATCCAGCGCCAATAGCATGCACAGTGCCAGTTTCGAGGAAGAAGACATCTCCCACTTCAACCGGAACCGTCTCTAAGATAGACAGCAAAGTACTGTTCTTTAGATTTTCAATATATTCTGCAGCATTGGAATCTTTTTTGAAGCCGACAATCAAATTCGAATCTTTATCTGCCTGCATGACGTACCACATTTCTGTCTTGCCAAACGAATTGTGACGCGCTTTAGCCAAATCGTCGTTGGGATGTACTTGAATAGACAAATCTTCTCGTGCGTCTAGATATTTGAATAATAATGGGAACTGTTTACCGAAATTTTTGAAAACCCTTGTGCCGAGTATTTCATTTGGATATTGATCGATCACAGCGGTCAGTGATTTTCCTGCGAAATCTCCATTCGCGATGACACTCACATCTCCATCAACAGTCGACAATTCCCAACTTTCTCCAGTAATGGAAGAAGTAATTGGTTTATTTAAAATCGATTTTAATTTAGTTCCACCCCAAATTCGTTCTTTCAGGATGGGTTGGAATTGTAATGGATAAAATTTCATTGATGATAAATTAGAGTCCAAAATTATAAAAAGAAATTGGTTAATGATTAGCAAGTAAGTGATTCAACGGATTTCATTCGACCCATCACTAAAACGTATAGACAATCTATGATTTCGAGCCCATTTTTTTAATACATGCGAATGCTTTCTGGATGTGAATCGGACCAGACATACTATTAAAAATCAATTGTACTTTTCCTTTGTCATCTAGAACATAAGTAACACGACCTGGAAGTAAGCCAAGCAAATCATTCGGAACACCAAACAACTTTCGCAATTGTTTCTTTGAGTCTGACAATAGAATAAACGGCAATCGATATTGTTTGGCAAATTTTTGATGCGATTCAACACTGTCACTACTGACGCCAATCACCTCAGCCCCAAACGATTTGAAGTCTTCATATTGATCCCTAAAACTGCACGCTTGTGCGGTACAAACCGACGTGTTGTCTTTTGGATAAAAATAAATAACCAAGGGTTTCTTTCCGATATAATCCTTCGAATCAAATAAACTACCGTCGGTTGTTTGTGCAGTAAAATTTGGAACTACATCTCCTAATTTAAGGCCCATTATTGACCGTTGTAGGTTACGAAATTACGGGGAGTTTCATAGAGAACAACTTCTAAATCGAATTTCAAATCAAGTCGATTTCTAAGTTTATTCCAAATCACAACAACAATATTTTCTGCAGTGGGATTCAAATCTTTGAATTCTGGAACATCTAAGTTCAAGTTCTTATGATCAAACGGATTTTCAACTTCCTCTTTGATCAAATCAGTCAATATTTTTACATCCAAAACATACCCTGTTTCTTGGTCTATTGCTCCAGCGACACTGACAATTAATTCGTAATTGTGTCCATGAAAATTAGGATTATTACACTTTCCGAAAATCGAATTATTCTTTTCGTCCGACCAATCTTTACGATATAATCGATGTGCGGCATTAAAATGAGCTCTTCTACTAATCGTTACTTTCATCGGTGCAATGGTTTTTGAATCTTATTGTAGTTTATGATCTTCTAAATAGTGGTAGAATTCGTCGAAGATGATCTTAAACCATACCGTATAAATAGCTGGATTTAACTCCATATCTGTTTTGATGTCTTCAATTTTCATCCATTTCCAATCTTCCACTTCTTCTGGATTGACAACAGGATCCGCATTATAATATCCAATCATGACATGATCTAATTCGTGCTCGGTCAAACCATTATCGAAAGGTGCTTTATAAATAAAATGAAACAATTCTTTTAACTCAGTTTTGAAACCCATTTCTTCAAACAATCTTCTACTTCCCGCATCCACATTGGTTTCTCCACTTCTTTGATGACTGCAACAGGTGTTTGTCCAGAGCAAAGGGGAATGGTATTTATGATGCGCTCGTTGTTGTAGTAGTATTTCATTTTGGTCATTCAATACAAAAACGGAAAAGGCACGATGCAAAACAGCTTTCTCATGAGCCTCTAGTTTCGGCATCAAACCAATCGGTTCATCCAACTCGTTGACCAATATAACTTCTTCTTCTTTCATAGGTTGTAAAGGAGTCCAAAAATACAAAAAAAGTAGGTGGAATTGCGCGTATTTTTGAATTGTGATAAGTTTAACGAGTGTTTTATCTGATGCTTTTTATAATCGAGTTAACTTTAAGATGTGAAATTATGCGCCCCGGTTGTTAATGTTAGTTTAATTAAACTGTAATTGTAAACTAACAGACATCTCACAAAACCATCCTCAATTTATATTTGTATTGAAATCAATAACGAATTAAATTCTATGAAAAAATCAATCGACTCTTCCATTTTTACAATACTGCTGTTCGCGATTTGCTTGGCTTCATGCGCTCAAAATAAATCAGCCGAAAAACAAGATCTAAACACCAAAAACAAAGCAATGAAAAATCCGTACTACTCGAAAACCGACAAAAAGAAACTTCAAGTTTCCGATTCAGAATGGAAAAAAGTACTGTCGCCCGATTTATTCGCTGTGGCAAGAAATGCAGAAACGGAACCTGCTTTTACGGGAAAACTCTGGAGCTCGGAAACAAAAGGCACCTATTATTGCGCAGTGTGCGGCAACCAACTATTCCGGTCAAATCAAAAATTTATCAGCAGTTGTGGTTGGCCTAGTTTCTTTGAACAAGAAAACAAGTCGAGTATTGTTTTTAAAAACGACAACTCTTATGGAATGCAACGCATCGAAGCGCTCTGCGGAAGATGTGACAGTCACCTTGGACATCTATTTGACGATGGTCCGGAACCCACCGGAAAGCGTTATTGCATGAATGCCATTTCGTTAGAATTTGAACCTGATACTAAGTAATTTATGAAAGCTATATATATAATTCTTGCCATGACTACTTTTTCCCTTTTCGCCCAAAAGAAAAGTAAAATCGAAACACCGCAAAATAACCTTGAAACAATTACGATTGGAGGCGGTTGCTACTGGTGTGTGGAAGCGGTTTACGAAAACTTAATGGGTGTTCAATCAGTCGTTTCTGGATATGCGGGCGGAAAGACCGCAAATCCTACCTACGAAGAGGTTTCTTCAGGGCGCACTGGTTACGCAGAAGTGGTTCAAATTACTTACGATAAAAAGGTCACCAATTTAGATGAAATCTTTAAAGTGTTCTTTACCGTTCATGATCCGACAACGCTCAACCGACAAGGCGCCGATGAAGGCACGCAATACCGGTCAGTGATTTTCTATAAAAACGAGGAACAGAAACTGGCGGCACAATCGATTATTGCAGCACTAAAGAAAGGAAAAGTGTACAATGATCCTATCGTAACAACATTAGAACCGCTAACTAAATTTTATAAAGCAGAGGCCTACCATCAGAATTATTATCAGAACAATAAAAACCAACAATATTGTCAAATGGTCATTCAACCCAAAATGGCCAAGTTTGAAAAAATATTTAAAAACAGATTGAAAAAGAAGTAGTTACCTAAAGGCCGGAATTCGTTTCGGCTTTTTTTTCGATTTCAATATAAATAAAAAGTAGCTCCGCTGCGCAAAGTCTCCCGACTCATATCTTTGTAGTAGTAAATCATTTAACAAATAAACAAGGATGTAACTTGTTC
>JBIKRP010000061.1:0-8739 GCA_044349145.1 Flavobacterium sp. | reverse complement strand
AGATTGTAATTCTTTCGTATTTTCGGATAATTGTTTTTCATATACATCGGCGTAAGTATAACTATCATGAAGTCCCAATATCGCCATCTTATGCTTTATTTTATGTACGTGACATGCCGCCTGTTGCCATTGTTCTACATTAATATTTGCATAATACGCTTCCATCTCTATTGGCAGTTCGTATTTCAGGACGTTAATTAGTTTTAGCCTAACACTTTCTTCAGTTCCAGAAAGTTTTAGGATGTACTCAATATTTGGCTTTTCCATATTGTTTTGGTAGTTTAATATAGAATGTTGTTCCAATTCCTACTTGGCTTTCTAGCCAAATTTTTCCATCGCACTGATCGACTATTTTTTTAACGATTGCCAAGCCGATGCCCGTTGATTGTGCATTTTTTGAATATGATTCAAATATTTGGAATATTTTGTTTTGATATTTTATGTCAATACCAATTCCATTGTCTTTAACGGTGAAAATATAGTGTTTATTCGATTCGGTCGACGCTATTTCCACGACTCCATTTTGTTTGTCGTTGTAGGTTACCGCGTTGCTAATCAAATTTTGAAACAATTGGTACATGATGAAACTATCTGTTTCCATTGTCGGTAATACATTGGTGATCGATACGACAATATTCTTGGGAATATGAATGGTTTCCAAGGTACTGCGAACGACTTCATTCAAATCGGTTTGCTCTGCTGTTCTTTTTTGTGCTTCAATTTTAGAATAGGTCAAAATTCCTTGAATGAGATTGTCCATTCTTTCAACCTTTTCTCGAATTTGATTAAGATATTCTTGTGTTTGACCACTGAATTCCTTTTCATTATCTTCTTGAATCCAAGAAAGTAAAGCATGAATACTTCGCAATGGCGATTTTAGATCATGGGAAACCACGTGTGCATATTCGTTTAGATATTCGTTTTGTTTGGCTAATTTTTGGAGTAGCTTTTCTTTTTCATTCTCCATTTTCTTTTGCTCCGTAATGTCTAAGTGAATTCCTACCGAGCCTTTGATTTCTCCATTAAAATTTCGATTTGGTGCGCCGCTTATTAACCACTTGCGTACTTCGCCATTCTTAGTCTTGACATTTACTTCATAAGAATCGGATTTATTGGTTTTTCTTAGCTCTAATTTTTCTTTTATAATCGTATCATTTTTATTTGTCAAAAGCAAAGCAGATGCATTTTTCCCAATTAGTTCGGCAAGTGAAAAACCACTCATGTCGCCAAAAGCTTGGTTGGCAAAAAGGATGTTGTCATCGTTATCGACCTCGACAAGTCCCATCTGCATATTTGCAATAATATTGCTATATTTCGTTCGCTCGGCCTCCAAACTTCCCTTATAATTTTTCTTGATTGTGACGTCGTCATAACTCCAAAGGTGACCATTGTATTTTTTTTCTTTGAACAGCGGAATGTAACTTCTTTCAAAAATTCTACCATCGGCTAAGATTATTTCTTCCGCAATAACTGTTTTTCTTTGTTTGAGAATTTCTTCAATCCTAGAGGAGAATTCGTCTGGGAATTTGAAATACTTTTTGGTATCATCAGCCATTAAACTACAATCAAGTCCTTCCATTATCTCAGGTTCAGCATCGATGCCGAATAGTGTACAAAAGATAGGATTTACCAAAACTATTTTTCGTTGATCATCTTCCAACAAAATTCCCGATTGCAGATTCGTAATCAGTGTTTTCAATCGGTTTTCGGACTCTTCCAATTGCTGGGTGAATTCTTTTTCAAGCGTTATGTTTTCCTGGGTGGCAAAATATTGAAGGACTTCTCCTTGCTTATCGTGTATGACCTGGCAGTGAATGCGAACCCAATATTTTTCCTTTGCTTTGGTATAATTTACAATTTCACAACTAAAAGGCAACCCATTTTCAATTTGATTTTTCATAAAGGCAATCGTAGCTTGATCGCTATTACTGCCTTGTAGCACATGACCTGGCTTCTTACCCAGAAGTTCTTGGATTGTATAGCCCGTCATCTCTGAAAAACTATCATTGATCCATTCCGTTTCTCCTTTTGCATTAGTAATAATAACCGCGTTGCTATTTTTTTCGACAATATTAGACAGCAATACTAGTTGTTCTTCATTTTGCATTTCTAGCGTAATGTCTTCTATTACCGCGAAATATTGCGTAACATTATTATTTTTATCTCTGATCGGTTGTTTGGATGTTTTGTACCAATAAATTTCCCCATTTTTTGCAATACTATTTTTTTCTCCTGTAAATAATTCCCCATTTCGGAATCCGCTAAATACGCTTTCTCGCTCCGATTTTGAGGTGGTTTTGCATGGACCAAAATCTAGGATGTTGTGACCAATTATTTCTTCAAAATCTAGTGCTACTATCTTTTCATACGCCTCATTACACCATGATATTTCTCCTTTTATGTTCATCAAGACTACACCATTTTTATTTGCACTAGCCACGAGAGAAAGTTTTCTTATTTCTTCTTGGTTTTTTTTCTCGTTGGTTATTTCTCTTCCGTAGATGTTGATATACCCTTCCTGAAGCAAACTGATGCAAACAAAGGAATAGTATTTATCATTGCTTTGTATTTCGAAAATCGAACGTTCTCTGGTCGCATCTATTTTTTGAACGATGTATTTAAAGAAGTCTTGAATGTGATATTGTTGCTCTTCATAAAATACCGTCGTAATTGAAGTGGCAGCAGGATTTGTTTTTAATAGGTTTCCATCAAAATCAATTCGCAATAGTGGGTCAGGATTTTGAGTTGGAAATAGGGCTATGTCATGAATTTCTTTATTCGCTTTTTTTAATTCATTTTTTTGGTTATTTACAGTCGTTAGCAATTCCTTTAATTCATTGGATGCATTTTTTAGATTGTTCATGACATGCAATAAGTCAATCAAAGGATCATGAATTGCAAAATCATTCAAGGTGAGTTTTTTTTCGATTACAGCATCTATACTGTTAAACCAAGGAGAACCGATAAATAAGTACCCATTTTCGTGTAATTCGAATTGTCCTCTCAAGGAAACCGAATGTTGCGCCTCAGATTCAATAACCACCAGTTGATTGTTAAGTTCACTAAAAGTACTGACAGTAATTTTCTCTACGTAAGGTCTGCTGAATTTGAAAATTGATGAGAAATGTGCTCCTTCTTTAATATCTGGGAGTAACTTAATCAAACTTTTTCCACAGTTCCTTATTGATAAACTTTCATCAATAAAAAAGTAAAAGGGGAAAATCTTATTGAAAGTGTCTTTGTCTAAATTGAATTGTCGCGCTTTCATACGATTACCAGCTTATCTTAAAAATCTCATGCGTATTTCCTTTGTCACGGGTTTGGAGCAATTCAATGGAAGTTTTTGTAGAAAACATGATGCTTAAACCTTGAATGAGTCCACGAACAAATTCTTGAAGGCCTTCTCTTTTTGAAAAATAATGCAAGTGAAGACTATTTTCTTGTATGTCACTGACTTTAAATTCTGGAGGTGTTAATTTTGGGTAAATCAACATCACACGGTTGTGAAATGAGGGAAGATTTTTCAAGAAATCTGGCAAATTAGAACCTCCCGATTCCATCAATCCGCTATATTTATCTTTGGTTATTTTGATGACCCACCATTCTCCAAATGCATTTAAAACTTGTGGAATGGTCATGTTCATTTCTTCGGAAACCGCAACCGCTAGTTTGAAAGTAACATCGTCGTCATAAGCTTCGTCGCTAATAAAGAAATCGTGTTCAATACCACTTTTCTCTCTGATAATGTTCCATTTTTCATCGCCAAAGTTTGCCTTCACTAATTCTTCAATGGCTTTATTTACAATTCCGTACATATCTTATTGTATGATTAGTTCGTTACTTGACCAGTACGCGAGTATTTTTTGAATTCGGTCTACATAGTCTTCATACTTTAGCGGCTTGAGTAAATAACCACCTACTCCAATCTTATAGCATTCTAAAATATCTTTGTAATTACTTGAAGTAGTTAGAATTATAGCGGGGATATATTGTAGCAAAGCGTCATTCTTCAAAATTCTTAAAAATTCGATTCCATTCAATTTGGGCATATTCAAATCTAAAATTATAATATCAGGAATTGTTTCTTTTTTTTGTAAAATAAGCAGTGCATTTTCTCCGTTTTCCGCTTCAATAATCACATGATTTAATCCTAAGGTTTTTAAGACTCTATTAAATTTTATGACTTCGATAGTGTCGTCTTCAATAAATAATATTTTCAGCGTTTTTTCCATTTTTGATCTTGTCAATTCTGAATCAAAAATAGTATAATTTATTGACTTGAGGCTTTTGATGTCCATATCGATTATGCAATAAGCGATTACGATGAAGTTTATTTTTTTGCTTTGGTGTTTTAGAAGTTTCGAATTGGAGCGCTCCCAACGTTGAAGTTGACGTTTATTGGTTGAACTTGCTCATTATTTTTATAATTCTTTTGAAACATAAGACCATGACTATTACCATATTTGTGCATGTTGTTCTTTGTTTTTTGTTTCAACTATCCAAAAAAAGATTTTCCATCGATGATGGATTATAGATTTTGAGGAAAAATACAATCCAATAATTACAATAGTTTTTTTAGTTTCAACTGGAAATCTAATTCTCGAATTATATCTTTCTTTACATCATCATTAAAATCAAAAATTACGATATTGTCTGACATGATACTGCTGATCTGGAATTCGAAGAGCTTTACCGATGTAATTACGAATAGATTTTTGAAAAGTGTTGCTGACTTCATAAAGAAATGAAAATCTTCAAGACTGATAATCATAAAGAACGCTGCCTCATAATTTTTGTCGCTATCGGGTAGCACCTTTTTTTTTGTGGTGTATGATTCTATTAAAAAGTGCTTAGAGTAGAAGCGCTTCAGTAAATGATTAAAGGACATATTTTGATCATACACAAATATTTGTTTTTTCATTTGAAGTAATTAAAATTAGCCGAATTAGTGCGGTTTTCGATTTCAGGCTTTTCGACGTTTCTCTTATAATTCTCAGAGCTGTGATTGCGAGCATCAACTTCTTACCAGCGATAGTTTTTTTGATGCAAGCAGTCGTTATCTTTTCTCTAGCAAGTAGGCTTCAAAATAAACAGACTAAACTTTTCGGTGTTTCTAATCGATGGATTTTTGTTTCAGCGCTGAAACTGCCATTAACTCATTTCCTACGAAGGAAGAGTTCTCCTCCACCTTGCTCATTGCTTTATTGATTTTGCGCACGTTTTGCTTTATGTCGTCAAGTTCAAGGCCATCGATTTTAAGTTTGACAGTACGATTATCTTGAAGCTCAAGTATTAAATCGAAGTCATGCGCCCTGTGTATTAATGAAAAGATAGAAAAGAAACCAGAGGATAAAAAAGAAAGAATCCGGACAGGTTCGAAAATCTCACTAATAAATATTGCAATAACAAAGCACAATATCGCACTAAACATGAGCGTGATATTCAATCTTAAGTCTCGACGTTTTAAAACACTCAAATCCTTGACTTGATTCAGATAATACACACTAATAACGTTTTTGTATTTGATGCGAAAATGGTTTTCATGGGCTTTGTAGCTAATCTTCATATATTATGCTGGTTTAGAGGGTATTCAATATCAAAATTAATCTAAGATAGGTTTCTATTCGACTTTATTTCGATAGATGACTTTATTATTAGCACGAAACGTATCATAAAATCGTTAAACGGATTTTTTAGGCATTTTTTTCTTGCGATGAGACTTTGGTGGTTCTTGCCTATTCCGCTGTAAACTGCAGTTCAGTCTTGTTTCTTTTTGCTTTTGCTAACATAGTTTTCCAAACTCCTGCACTTTCAACCGAACATTTTCGCTGTTAAGCACTTGACAGAAACTGCTGATTCCGTGCTGAAGAGATTGTAAAGCACAGTATGAATGTTTAAAGGAAAGATTCTGCAAACAAATATTTGTCATTGGTCGAATTAAAGGAGCTATTCGAAGTAATTAAGTGTTGGTTAGTCGAAAATTTTTCAGTGTACCTATGTGTATAATCTAATTTCGTTATATCTAAACGTGAAATCTATGAATGTTAATACACTTTTTAACGACTCGAAAGCAGTTGTATTTCAGGTGTTATTTGTATTTTCTGTGGTCGATTACGGGCAAGATAGTCAATCAAGTGCAATAGCAAAAACACCTAAAAACAATTTACAAGAAGGATCTTCCATTGCCTTGGAGGATAAACTTTCAGCTATTGGTGAACAAATAGTAAAGGAGGATACATTTTCTTTAGGTAAAGGGTATTTGATACAAGTTCCTGCGGATCATCCAACTGTTCCTTCGACGTACCAAGGTGCTTTCTTTGGAGTTCCCAATAATGGCACTATGAATCTTGAAATGAAAGCAGGGTTTAATATAGTGGGAAATCCTTATCCGTCGGGCATCAACGTTCATCATTTTATTGATAGTAATCCCACAATTACTGGTATGGTATATTTCTTAAAGAAAAATGGTGCCGATGTTTCTTCAACTTCCTACACAACACTCACAAAAAATGCTTATGTATCTAATGGTGATAAAAGCGAAGACGCTTCGTTTGGCTATTTTGAAGCGGGAGATGAGTCAAATTGGTTTATCAATGTAGCGCAAGGTTTTTTTGTTAATGCCTCCAACGAGTCAAAGCTACTATTCACTAATAGGATGCGAAGAATTTCGAAAGCCAATCCTGACTTTAAGAATTCGAAAAGTGCTGCGCACAAAAGCAGTTTGTATTGGTTGAATTTAAATAGTGAATATGGTCCTTACAGTCAAATGGCGGTGGGTTATAGTTCGTCGGGCACTTTCGCCGTAGATAAAGGGATTGACGGAAAAAATATAAATCTCGATTTTTACTTAACCAGTTTAATAGATCGTGATGAATATGCTATTCAAGGAAGACCTGAATCTACTTTGAGCGATATTGTTCCTTTATCGTATAAAGTTCTTACATCAGGCAAATACACAATTGTGCTTGATCATGCAATTGGGATTTTCGAAGATAATTCTCAGGTCATTTATTTGAAAGACAAAAAGAAAAATAAACTACACAATTTGAGCAGTGGTCCTTATTCTTTTGTCTCCAAGGCTGGAACTTTTGAAAATCGTTTTGAAGTCGTATATAAAACACATTAGTGTTGGAACGAGTTATTTTATTGCGATACAAACGATCCTCATTTTAATTATTAAGAACACTTTCATTATAAAGCAATAATCACAAATTACTTAGATCTGAAGATTTCGGAAAAATCTGATAATATTACTTTAAACCGAAAGCATAATTATGAAGACAGCGAACAATTTTTTAGTTATCAACAGAAGTCTTGTTTCTAAAGAAGGAATTATGGTAACAAAAAAGGTGCTATTTCAAAAAACCGCATTTAAGTATGATAATAATATCGACTTAAAATTGAAGATGGCCTCTGAAGAATAGAAAATATAAATTTAAGAGTAATGAGTGTTACGACATTCGAAATTTCAGCAAATAGTGGACTGATGTACATTTAGAGGATTAGTTTGTTTTCATAGATGATTAGGTTTGGTAGGTGACTAAAACTCCTGTATTAAAGTCCACTTTTTTGATAAATAAATCACATATTCTAACCTAAGTAAGGTTATCAGCAATAGTAGCCATCCGTTTATCATAAGTAAATAACGCATTCAAAAATGAACCAACAAATAGAGCATTTAAAAAAAGTTATTGAGCCCTTACGACAGGAAATTATCAATCATAAAGTTTATTCGATGATTAATGATATTGAAGACCTCAAAATCTTTATGCAATATCATGTATTTGCGGTTTGGGACTTCATGTCATTGCTCAAAACTTTACAAAACAATTTAACTTGTACAAGTGTTCCTTGGTTTCCAGTTCAATCCGCAGATACGCGCTTCCTGATTAATGAAATTGTAGTGGGTGAAGAATCCGATTTAGATTTACACGGCGTGAGAAAAAGTCATTTTGAGTTGTACTTAGACGGAATGGAACAAAGTGGTGCTAGTACGTTACAAATTCTTTTGTTTATTGATGACTTGAAGTTACATGGAAATATAAGGCAGGCATATCGCGTTTCTAAAGCACCATTTCAAGCACGAGAATTTGTTGACTTTACTTTTGACATTATTTCAAGTAAAAAGAATTATTTGCAATCGGCCGTATTCACTTTCGGCAGGGAAGATCTCATTCCGGATATGTTTCTTTCAGTGATCAATACGATGCACAAGAATTTCCCGGACGAAATTTCAATCTTTAAATATTACATCGAAAGACATATAGAAGTTGATGGCGGTCACCATAGTCATTTGGCGCTACAAATGACCGCAAATCTCTGCGGTACTAATGAGCAAGTTTGGTTAGAGGTGGAGGAAGCCGTAGTGCAATCCTTAAAGCGAAGAATCGGATTATGGGATGGTATTTATGAGCAAATAGTGAAAAATCGCTAACTGTAGCTACTTTGGTTTGGTAGCGTTGGCACTATGAAAAGACCTCGCTTGAACAAACCAAATTTTGTAATAGTGGCTTAGATTAATAATAATAGTGCAGGTTTCAAATAAAATTAAAAACAGAATACATAAATTAAAAATTTAAAGCAATGAAAAAAACAGCAAAAATAATAGTGCCACTTTTCCTTTTAGTACTGTTTATTTGTAGTTCGTACACCAAAGGACCGGGTTCTGAATCTTTAACAAGTATTTCAAGTGACCAGTTGCATTTCTCGTTCAAAACACCTGACTGGAATGGGTACGTC
>JBIKRP010000060.1:0-8742 GCA_044349145.1 Flavobacterium sp. | reverse complement strand
AGTACCGTTGCTAGTCCATATATGGCAGTTTGTTTAAAAAGACTTTTATACAATCCCAAGAGTTTTCAGATTAGTGGTTAAACAAAAATAAGGATTTGTTTGCGTTAAGTAGCAATTGTTACTTACGGATTATTATACCATTCCGCTTTCGTCTATAATTTTTAAGAAATGAAATCCTTTTGGGCTATATCCTTGATTGTAATAAAAGCGATGCGCTTTGAAGTTTTGGGTAAAGGCGTCGAGTACAATAATGGTGCAACCCAAGACTCGCGCTTTTTGATCAAGGTAGTCAGTCATTGCTTTTCCGACACCTTTTTGACGATGGTTTGGATGAACAATAAAATTGTCAATCTCTATATATTTCCCAGACCAGAGTTTGGTTCCTGTCCAGAATCCTGTCAACCCGATGCAAGTTGCTCCTTCAAAAACGGCCAATTGTGCGTAATTGTGTGGAATCATTTCACGTAAGTGCGATTCGTATTTTTCGATTGTAATGTTCGGATACAAAAATTGAATGACGTCGAAATGTGAAAGCATTTCCTTGATGTCGTGAATTTCTTTTACTTTCAAAGTATCGAATTTAGTTTGATATAAAATTAAATAAAAAGAGCCGACAACTGTCAGCTCTTAATATATTTTGTTTGATTACAATTAGCCTTTCAAAGCTTCCGCTCCACCTACGATTTCTAGGATTTCGTTTGTAATGGCAGCTTGACGTGCTTTATTGTAAGTTAATTTCAATTGATCTCTTAATTCTGTTGCGTTATCCGTTGCTTTATGCATTGCGGTCATACGCGCACCGTGCTCAGAAGCAAATGAATCTCTGATGGCTTTGTACAATTGCGTTTTCAATGATTTTGGAATCAAGGTCAATACAATTTCTTCTTTTGAAGGTTCAAAAATATAGTCGCCTGCCGTTGAAACTTTGTCAGAAACAATTGGCGCTAGAGGTAAGAACTGTTCTGTTTGAATAATTTGAGTAGCTGCATTCTTGAACTGATTGTAAACCAATTCGATTTTGTCGTACTCTCCAGAAATAAATTTGGTAGTAAGGCTGTCAGCGATGGTGGCTACGTTATCGAAAGTCAAATCGTCAAAAATACCACTTTGATTGTCTGCAATCGTAAGCGTTTTCTTTAAGATGTCATTTCCTTTTTTTCCAATCGCAAAAACATCTACTTGTTTGCCCGCGTAAAGTTCGGCTCTGCTTTTCACCTCTTTGATTACATTGGTATTAAAAGCACCGCACAATCCTCTGTTAGAAGTTACTGCAATCACCAAGACTTTTTTGATTTCCCTTTGCTTGGTATATTCTCCACCGGTGTCGCCATCTAAAGTAGAAGAAAGATTTTGCAATAATTCCGTCAATTTTTCGGCATAAGGTCGCATTGCTGTAATGGCATCTTGCGCTTTTTTTAGCTTTGCGGCAGAAACCATTTTCATCGCCGATGTGATTTGCATCGTAGATGAAACGGAAGTAATTCTATTACGGATTTCCTTTAAGTTTGCCATTTTTAATTGTTGTTGGTTGTTAGTTGTTGGTTGATGGTGCTTTTCTAACAACCGTCAACCAACAACCATCAACTAATATTAATTATATTTTGCTGAAATTTCTTTAGCTGCGTTTTCGATAATATCTGTAATGCTATCATCTAATTTCCCGGCTTTTAAAGCGTCTAATGTTGCTCTGTGTTTGTTGTTTAAGTAATCTAAGAAGTCTTTTTCGAATTCTTTTACTTTATTTACAGGCACGTTTCTCAACAAGTTTTTAGAACCTGCGTAGATAATAGCAACCTGATTTTCAACAGTGTAAGGGCTGTTCAATCCTTGTTTAAGGATTTCCACATTTCGTTTTCCTTTTTCGATTACGTTTAAGGTAACGGCATCTAAGTCAGAACCAAATTTCGCAAACGCTTCCAATTCACGGAATTGTGCTTGATCAAGTTTTAACGTACCTGCTACTTTTTTCATCGATTTAATTTGAGCGTTACCACCCACACGAGATACCGAAATACCTACGTTGATTGCAGGACGAACTCCAGAGTTAAATAAATCTCCATCCAAGAAAATTTGTCCGTCTGTAATCGAAATTACGTTTGTTGGGATATAAGCAGAAACGTCACCCGCTTGTGTTTCGATGATTGGTAATGCTGTTAAAGAACCTCCACCTTTTACGATTCCTTTCAAAGAATCTGGTAAGTCGTTCATGTTTTTGGCGATGTCGTCGTTTGCAATTACTTTACAAGCTCTTTCTAATAAACGAGAGTGTAAGTAGAAAACGTCTCCAGGATATGCTTCACGTCCCGGTGGTCTTCTTAACAAAAGAGACACTTCACGATAGGCTACCGCTTGTTTTGATAAATCATCATAAACAATTAATGCAGGACGACCTGAGTCTCTAAAATATTCTCCGATCGCAGCACCTGCAAATGGAGCGTATACTTGCATAGGAGCAGGGTCAGAAGCGTTAGCAGCAACAATAACGGTATACGCCATAGCTCCTTTTTCTTCTAACATTTTTGCGATTCCAGCAACGGTAGACGCTTTTTGTCCAATCGCTACGTATATACAAAATACTGGTTTTCCAGCATCGTAAAATTCTTTTTGATTTAAGATGGTATCCAAACAAACGGTAGATTTACCTGTTTGACGGTCACCAATCACTAGCTCACGTTGTCCACGACCTACTGGAATCATTGCATCTACTGCTTTTACTCCGGTTTGTAATGGCTCTGTAACTGGCTGACGGAAGATAACTCCAGGCGCTTTTCTTTCCAAAGGCATTTCGAATAATTCACCACCGATTGGTCCTTTTCCGTCAATTGGAAAACCAAGGGTGTTTACTACTCGACCAACCATTTGCTCACCCGCTTTAAGCGAAGCAATACGTTGTGTTCTTTTTGCTGTTGAACCTTCTTTGATTCCTGTTGATGGTCCTAATAATACGACCCCAACGTTATCTTCTTCAAGATTCAAAACGATTCCTTCTAGACCGTTATCGAATTCTACTAGCTCACCATATTGAACATTTGACAACCCGTAAACACGAGCAATACCATCTCCAACGTTAAGAACTGATCCTACTTCTTCTAGAGTAGCACCTGATTCAAATCCTTCTACTTGCTTTTTTAAGATTGCTGAAATTTCAGCAGGTTTAATTTCCGCCATAATTATATATCAATAACTAGTTACTTAATTCTCTTTTTAATACTTGTAATCTGTTGGCGATTGATGCGTTGTATTGTTTGTCGCCTATTCTTAAAATAAATCCGCCAATGATAGATGGATCTACGTTGTTTTCAATGGTAATTTTTTTACTAGAAAGCGTTGCTACTTTTGCCAATACTTTTGATTCTAAAGCGGCATCCATAGGAACAGCTGTGGTTACTTTGGCAACCTCAACACCGTTCATTTCGTCAAACTGACGACTATACTCTGAAGCTACATCTCCTAAAATCTCAAATCTCTTGTTTTCGTGTAATAAGTGGAATAAACTTTTTGTAACGCCATTTATTCCAGTAAAAACTTCAGACAACGCGCTTTCTTTAACGTCAACTTTAGTTGTTGGATTTTGGATAAATGTATTTAATTCCGCATTACTTGAAATAGTAGATGCAATAGAAATCATATCTCTGTTTACAGCTTCAGCCGCTCCCTTATCATTAGCGATAGAAAGGATAGCTTTGGCGTAACGGATTGCTGCTCTTGTACCTGACATATTAGTTTAGTTTAGCGTCACCTAACATTTTCTCAACCAATTTTACTTGGGCTTCTTTGTTAGACAATTCGTCTTTCAATAATTTTTCGGCAATTTCCAAAGACAAAGAAGAAACTTGTGATTTCAATTCAGCCATTGCTGCATTTTTTTCGCTTTGAATGGCAGCTTTCGCTTGCTCAATCATTTTTTGCCCTTGTGCTTGCGCTTCTAATTTTGAATCCGCAATTACTTTCTCTTTCATTTCACGCGCTTCCTTTAGCATCGCATCTCTTTCAAGTCTTGCTTCTTGCAAAATACGTTGGTTGTCCGACTGCAAATTTTGCATTTCTTTTTTAGCATTTTCAGCAGAAAGCAAGGCGTTTTTAATACCTTCTTCTCTTTCGTTAACTGCATCTAAAATCGGTTTCCAAGCAAATTTTTTCAAAAGAAGAATCAATCCAACGAAAATAATTGTTTGCCAAAAAAACAAACCAAACGAAAAATCATTTATTAACTTTTCCATACTATATAGGTAATTAGAATCTTTTTAATTTAATTTAAAAACAATAGCTGCAACCAACCGTTACAGCTATTTGTTTATCTACTAGTTTTCGGCTACTGCAAACAAAGCTGCAAATCCGATACCTTCAACAAGAGCCGCTGCAATAAGCATCGCTGTTTGGATCTTACCGTAAGAATCTGGTTGACGAGCAATAGCGTCCATTGCTGAACCACCAATTCTACCAACACCAATACCAACTCCGATAACTACTAATCCAGCTCCAATAATTCTTGGCATGTTCATAAATATATGTATTAAAAATTAAACATTCTTTTTTAAAGCAAAGGTTAAACGCCTTTTGCTATTTAGTGATGATCTTCTTCATCGTGATGATGCTCTTGCACGGCAGAACCGAAATACAAAGCAGTCAAAATTGTAAAAATATAAGCTTGTAATAATGCTACTAAGATTTCGATAATAGAAATCATAAAGGACAACATTAATGACAAGCTACTTCCCACCCAACTTTTGAAAATAAACATCAATCCAATCAAGCTCATCAATACAATGTGACCCGCGAACATATTCGCATACAAACGAATCATCAACGCGAATGGCTTAATTACCAATCCCATCAATTCGATTGGCGCCAAAATTATTTTCATTGGTGTTGGTACGCCTGGCATCCAGAAAATGTGTCCCCAATAATTTTTGTTAGCAGAAAGATTTGTTATTAAGAAAGTGATCACCGCCAAACCGAATGTGATGGCAATATTTCCAGTTACATTGATTCCTAGTGGCGTTAGTCCAAAAATATTTAAGAACCAAATGAAGAAGAACACGGTCAATAGGTGACTCATGTATTTTTTGTAATGTTTTTCTCCAATATTTGGAATAGCGATTTCATCACGAATATACAGTACGATTGGTTCAAAAAACCTTCCTGGTCCTGCAGAAACACCTCCGTTTTTAGCATACGACTTTGCCAAGCTGCTGAATAAGAAAAACATCAGTAGTGCAACAATCATAATGGTTAGCACGCCTTTGGTAATAGAAAAATCGAGTGGCTGCGCATTGGTTGGGTGATGATGATGGTCTAAAGTTAAGGTTCCAGCCGCATCTGTTTTGTATATTTTCTCGTGGTGTAATTTGTAGTAATTTCCATTGCTTTCAGCTACCGCTTCGCCATGGTGAAATTTTGAGGAAGAAAAGAAATGGAATCCGTTATCCCAAAGAATAATTGGCAAGGGAAATCCGTAATGAGCACCTGTCTCAGCATCCCCGAAAAGAGAGAAATCATGACCATCAAGAACGTGGTGGTTTTTTACTTCCTCAATTTGGGCTTTTATCTCTGCTTTTTCATCAACAACCTTAGTTTCTTTTGCCGCAACTTCATGAGATTCATGACTAACTTGTTTTGTATCCGTTGGGTTTGCAAACGTAAATAGAGGAAGACAAGCGATTAAAATTGCTACTATAAATTGAAGTGGTTTGTTAGAAAGCACCATATCTATTGAATATCTAGGATTTTGTTTTCTGAAATTTGGTGCAAATGTACATCTTTTATTAAACTTCACAAGTTTAAAAAACACTTTTTTGAAGAACCTTTAGTTTTAGCAAACTATTATTGTTTATTGTTTATTATTCTAATGGTCAAAAGGGTTTCTGTTGCTAAAAACAACAAAAAAACAACGAGGAAAGTCGCCTTCTCAAAACCCGAATGAGGCAAATTGGTATGCAGTATTGGTTTCAAAAAAAGATAGGCCACTCCCATTTTGAATGTTGTCAGTAAAATAAATGTAAGACCAACGTGTGTGCTACTTGCTTGATTTACCTTAATTAAGATAAATAGAATTACAGCCGACAATAAAAAGAAAAAAGCATAAAGTCGTGCTAATGCATAGACAAATTGTGACTCCAGTTGATCTAAACCGATGACATACATAAAGCACTTATGAACAAGCAAAGTAACAGCGGAAAACAGCAATAAACTTAAAATGGGTTGGTATTGTTTCAAATTCATCATGATTTATTCGTCTGTGGTGTTGATGTCTTTTAGCTGTCGATTGAGATTATAAAATGCAATAGCAACTCCAACTATAGTAATCACTTTTATGTAGATGTTGTTTTTGTTAGGAAAATTCATGTCAAGCCAACCTCCCAAAACTGAAAATGCATAAATAATAACACCCATTTGAATCGGAATGTTAATTAATGCTAGCCATTTATTCGGATGTCTTTTCTTCTGCTGGTTCATGTGATGTTAGTCCTTTTTGATTGGTTTTCATGACACAGGTTGCGCTAAATTCCGCACCAGGTTCGACGGAAAGTTTGCCACATACTACTTCACCATGAATACTTGCTTTTGCTTTGATATTTAGAATTTCTGTGACCTGAATTTTTCCTTCAAATTTACCTTCTATGTCTGCATTTCTGCAAACGATATCTCCCTTAACACTTCCCGCAGGTCCAATTACAATTTTCCCTTCTGATTGGAAATTACCCACGAGATCTCCGTCTAGACGAAAATCAGCATGAGAAAGAATATTGCCCTTAATGATAGTCCCTTCAACAATTCTGTTGGTTTTTCCTAATAAGTCGGTATATGATTTTGGTTTCTTGTCGAACATAATCTATTTTTTTTCATCACTTGAACCTTTATCTTTAGGAACAAAACCTGGAGTTGAAGGCATTCCAGGAGGTAATTGATTGAACTGAGATTTTGCTTCGCCTTCCGCTTCCTCTCTCGAAGGTCTTTGTCGTTCCTTAGTTTCGTTTTCTTCTTTAGAAGAGTTCGGTTTAGCTTTAGGAACATAAGCCTTTGGAGGCAACGGATCGGAAGGAGGAGTGGTTAGATATTCTTCAAAGTTTTTCTTCATTTGAACAATTTTGTAATTTTCGTTCGAAATCACAAAAGCCGTTTCCACCACTTTGTATTCTTTAAATTCTTTGAGAATAGACGCAATTCCTTTGGCATATTCTAGGTCTTTAAGGCCGTGAATTACAATAAAATTGTCGTCCATGGTATAGATATCATAAGACATCGTGAGCTTGTCCAAACTTCTTTCCGTAATAAATTTTGTAATCTTCGCTTGCAGTGCTTTTGTGCCTTTATCTTCTAAATTTTTCGACTTATAGAGTATTTTCCAGCTCAATGGTTTTACTTCATAAAACTTTAAGCTTTCCATCGCTGGTACATTTGTTTTCAAAAGTTCTTCCGCAAATTTTCCTTCGGTACTATTAGGATAATTCAATGCCACAAAATTGAGCGTTTTTCTATACTCACCCAATCCTTTTAATCTGCCTAAATTATTGGCTTTTAATAATTCAAACTTGGGTACAATTTCTTCTCCATTGTACTGATCAATCGCTATGCTTAAATTTGCTAACGAACCCTTAATATCTCCTGAATTATACTGTTTGAGTATCTTGTCGTAATTTGCTTCTGGCGTGTCTGTGAGTAAATTACCGGCGCCGTTAGCGTTTCCTAAGATTTGTGCGTATCTAGAATCTGGAAACTCATTAATTATCCGATTCTTCATTGCCAACGCTTTGTCCTTATCCAACAATTCGTATAACTTAAATAGATTGTACATCGTTGGTAGCACCAATCTTTCTTCGGGCTTATTGGTCAATAAAGTCTCTAGCTTTGCAACGGCAAGCTTATACTCTTTAAATTTCTCCTTGTAAATTACACCCAATTGGAAATAGGCAAAATTTCGTTCTTTGCCAATACTGTCAATCACCTTTTGATCTGTTGGTAATTGCTTGATATAAAAGTCAGCAGTGTACTTTTCTTCTTCTTTACTTTTTTTCTCCTTTTCTAATTTCTCTTTATTTTCTTTATCCTCTGTGTCTTCTTCGTCTACTGTTTCTACTTTATTGGTTTTGTTTTGAGAAATTCTCCAATTTTCAGCATATGGCCGGTCTCCCCATTTTTTCTTAAAATCTATCTTCCCTTTCGCCACTGTTGTTGAATTGTAAAAATAGAAATTACTACTACCAGATGATGCAAAATTAGCATCTGGCGCCGAAGGTCTTGAAGGTCTACCCGCTTGTTTGGCATCCTCTTTCTTGACGTCTCTTCCGTTTTTGTCAACGCCACCAGAATCTTTATCTCCAGATTCTCCTTTTTCTTGCGCAATTTTTTCTTTCAGAAGTCTCTTTTCTTCTTCTTTTTTCAATTTGGCAATATATGCATCATAATAAGCAATTTTATCGGTATCTGACATAGCATATACCTTAAGAATACTGTCATTCCTCGACGCAATTCCTTCGTATTTAATGACATCAACTAAGTTTTCTCTTTTCTTTTCAATAAATCGATGCTCTCTAGACCGTGGTTCTAATTGCACTAAGGTGCTGTCGTAGTACTTTCCTGCCACCACATATTTTGCTTTTTTAAAATAGATATCAGCTAAATTTCTATAATTCGAAGCCACCAAATATTTATCGACTACTTTACTATTTAATGAAATATTGTAGTATTTCATTGCTAAAGAATCGTTTTTGTTTTTGTCGTAAAACAATCCCATTTTATGAT
>JBIKRP010000424.1:0-2507 GCA_044349145.1 Flavobacterium sp. | reverse complement strand
AAGAACAAGCAATCTTAATCGGAACCCAGACTGCAATCGACGATAATCCAAAATTAGATGTGAGGGATTGGAAAGGCAAAAATCCTGTTAAAATTGTTTTAGACCAAAATAATCGAATTCCAAAAGAAAATGATATCTTTGATAATCGATCAAATGTCATCGTCCTTACTGCAGAAGATTTGGATTTCACAAATAAAATGGCAGCGCAAATTGCACACATTATTTATGAAAAAAATATAGCATCAGTAATTATTGAAGGTGGTCGACAGACTTTACAATCTTTTATTGATGAAAATCTATGGGATGAAGCAAGAGTCTTTCGAGGGTCAAGTGTCTTAAATGACGGTATCAAAGCACCCAAAATTAAAGCGAAGTTAATGGCTGCTAAAGCTATAATTAATGACGAACTATTAATATTTACAAACCATGATTAACACTATTATATTTGATTTTGGAGACATCTTTGTCAATTTAGAAAAAGAAGCTACTATTGAAGAATTTAAAAAATTAGGACTAAACGGACCTAATGAAGAGCTTCTGATCATGAATGACATGTTCGAAAGAGGAAAAATCAGTGAACAACAATTTGTCGATGGTTTTAAAAAATTTATTCCCAACGCTGATGTTCACGAAATTCGTAAAGCTTGGAATGCTGTGATTGGCGAGTTTCCCTTATACCGCTTAGAGTTCCTTCAAATGCTGTCGAACAAATACCGACTTTTTCTGCTTACAAATACAGATGCTATTCATATTAGTAGATTCGAGCATATGGTAGGCGTTTCCTTTTTTAGCGACTTCTATCAATGTTTTGAAAAAGTATACTATTCCTTCGAAATGGGAATGAGAAAACCCGATACTGAAATATTTAATCATCTGCTGAAAAAACACGATTTGTCTCCAAAACGAACTTTGTTTATTGATGATAAAAAAGAAAATACCGACGCTGCTGCGGCACTGGGAATTCAAGTGTGGAATCTAAAAGTGGGAGAAGAAGATGTAGTAGACTTATTCGATAAACAACTTTTATAGTACTAATTGAAATCTACAGACACCTTTCGTACCCTTTTGTCTGCGTCGGAAGAAATCCTTTTTAAAGAAAAAAACAGCAAGTTTTTCTGCTGTGCCTTTCCAATCACTTCTGAAGAAGAAGTAAAGCCCATTATAGATATTTTAAGGAAGAAACATTTTAATGCCGGGCATTTTTGTTATGCTTTTCAATTGGGAACTTCAAAAACAACTTATCGAGCCAATGATGATGGCGAACCTAGTAATAGTGCGGGAATGCCTATTTTTGGACAAATCCAATCCTTCGATTTGACCAATGTTTTAGTTGTCGTTGTTCGTTTTTTTGGAGGCACCAAATTAGGTGTCGGAGGCTTGATTTCCGTCTACAAAACTGCCGCACAAATGGCTTTGGAACAGGCGGAGATTATAGAAAAAACAATTGACATCCATTTCCGGATTCATTTCGATTATAAGAACATCAATAAAGTGATGCGCGTTATAAAGGAAAAAAATCTGACCATTATCAGTCAAAAAATGGATTCAAATTGCGAAATTGAAATTGCAACTCGAAAAAGTAACGAAAAAATGGTTTACGTATCTTTTCAAAATTTATTCGACGTAGAAGTAAAAATAATCGAATAAACTACGATTGAATAATCTCTAAAATTTCTGTCGGAGGAACCATCGGTCTACCCGTTTTCATATTAACGAAAACCAAAATAAAATGAGCAGTTGTTAACAAGTCGTTTTGCTCACCCCAAATTTCACAATCAAATTCAATCTTGACAGAACTGTATTTCTTGAATTTTGTTTTTATGGTCAAAAGATCATCATATCGCGCTGGCTTTTTATAATTGAGTGTCATCGATACAATGGGAAGAGCAATCCCACTTTCCTCCAGACTTTTGTAAGAAACTCCTCTGCTTCTGAGCCATTCCACCCGACCCATTTCAAAAAAAGGAATGTAACTACCGTGATAAACAACACCCATTTGATCGGTTTCTGAATAACGAACTCTCACCTGAATTTCATGTTCCATAAGGTTTTTCTGTATTATTTATAGAAGTTTTAGAGGAATAAAAAGTAGTCTTACAACAATATTTTTTATAAATCAACCAAAATTTTATTTTTTTTAACGAATTTTGTTCACATATTTGTTACCCCAAAATAAAAGAAGAAAACTACTGTTTTTCTTTGTAAGATAACCTTTAATAAAAATACAAATTTACAACTAATTATGAGCAAAACTGCGCAATCAGTATGGGAAAATTGTCTGCTTTTTATAAAGGACAATATCCAAGATCAAGCCTACAAAACTTGGTTCGAACCGATTAAGTCTGTTGAGCTTACTGATAATGCCTTATACATTCAAGTTCCTAGCAAATTTTTTTACGAATGGTTAGAAGAACATTACGTAAAATTACTCAAAGTTGCCCTTACAAAAGAACTTGGAAAGAATGCCAAATTGCTCTACAAGATCAAAATGGAAAATACCTACGGTA
>JBIKRP010000423.1:0-2509 GCA_044349145.1 Flavobacterium sp. | reverse complement strand
AAAACCCTCTAAATCGACGTCCTGAAAGGCTTCAATGATATCTTTCCAATCTGCCTTAGATATAGCCTGTTGGATTAATTTTTCGTTCCCATTTCGGTCTTTTGTTACCGTAAATTTCTGGTTTTGAACCACGATTTGCTGGTAAAATCCTCTTGTGGTGGCAGTATATTCGATTACGGCAGATTCTATATCTTGCTTTTGTTCTGCATCGCAACCTTTTCCTAAAAAGATTGTCAAAAATAATAAGGATAGTAGTTTCATAATAGTTGTTTTAGCTTAACATTGTATTTGCCTTCTTTATCGCTTCAACCATCACATCTATTTCTTCCTTTGTATTATAGAATGCAAATGAAGCTCTGATGGTTCCCGGTATTTGATAAAAATCCATGATGGGTTGTGCGCAATGATGTCCGGTTCGAACTGCAATTCCTTTTTTATCGATAATTGTCCCGATATCATAAGGATGAATGCCATCAATGTTAAACGAAATTACGGAAGTTTTTTCTTTTGCGGTTCCAAAAATTTTCAACCCTTCTATTTCTAATAATCTTTTGGTTCCGTATTCGAGCAATTCTAATTCGTACGCTGCAATAGCATCAAACCCAATTGAATTCATATAATCTACCGCGACACCTAAGACAATGCCGCCAGCAATATTGGGCGTTCCTGCTTCAAACTTATGCGGTAATTCTGCATACGTCGTTTTTTCAAAAGTGACGGTTGCGATCATTTCACCGCCGCCTTGATACGGTGGCAATTTGTTGAGCCAGTTTTCCTTCCCGTATAAAATTCCAGTTCCTGTGGGTCCGCACATTTTGTGTCCACTAAACACATAAAAATCGCAGTCTAAATCTTGCACATCTGGTCTTAAATGAGGCACTGCTTGCGCGCCATCAATTAGAACGGCTGCTCCTACTTCATGCGCTTTTCGAATCATATCGCGAATTGGATTGATCGTTCCTAACGCATTTGAAATGTGATTTACGGTCACAATCTTAGTCTTAGACGACAGTAATTTTTCGTACTCGCTTTGAATCAATTCTCCCGAATCATTCATCGGAATAACTCTCAAAATGGCGCCTGTTCTTTCGCATAACATTTGCCAGGGAACGATATTGCTATGATGTTCTAAAGCAGATACCAAAACCTCATCACCAGGTTTAACAATCGCTGCAAAACCAGCTGCAATTATATTTACGGAGTGCGTTGTTCCTGAAGTAAAAATAACTTCACAGGAACTTTTAGCATTGATGTGCTTTTGAATTTTGGTTCTAGATTCCTCATACGCATCAGTAGCCAATTGACTTAACGTATGTACACCACGGTGAATATTGGCGTTGATTTCGCTATAATATTTTGCATAGGCGTCAATCACAACTTGTGGTTTTTGCGACGTGGCTCCATTGTCAAAATACACCAGTGGTTTTCCGTTTACCGTTTGGGAAAGGATGGGAAATTCGGCTCTTATTTTATGAATATCAAACATGGTTTGTTTTGAAAAATCAACAACCAAAAGTAGTTGAATTGGATTAGAATTTTAGCAAACAGTTATTAATACATTTGGGGCGACTAACTAATTCTTTTAGCTCGCGAAGACGCAAAGATTAATTTGTTTTATACCAAGCTTTCAAACGAAGGGAAATGCCCTAGCCCCGATAGCAGCGATATCCTTTTGTGCCGGTATTTACTTCATCTATTCGCTCCGCTCTTGTGGCACAAAAGATTTAGCGAATAGCGGGATTAGCTCCTAATGAACTACAAATCAAAACCGATTTTTACGCCTAATTTGGTAGCGATGATTTTCGTGATCCTTTGCTTGAGTTCTGGTATTTTGATGCTTTCGATAACGGCATTTGAGAACGCGTACATCAACAATGCTTTGGCTTCTTTTTTTGGAATTCCGCGCGATTGCATGTAAAACATAGCGGTTTCGTCGAGTTGACCAATCGTGCAACCGTGCGAACATTTGACATCGTCGGCAAAAATTTCCAATTGTGGTTTGGCGTTGATCGTGGCTTTATCACTCAATAGAATATTGTTGTTCTTTTGGAATGCGTTGGTCTTTTGCGCTTCTTTTTCTACGTAAATTTTTCCGTTGAAAACGCCAATTGAGCTGTCAGAAAAAATGCCTTTATAATCCTGGAAACTTTCGCAGTTCGGCTGCGCGTGATGCACTAAGGTATAATGATCTACGTGTTGTTTTTCTCCAATAATCGTAATTCCGTTGAGATGACTTTCTATTCGTTCGCCAAAATGATAGAAATTAAGATTGTTCCGCGTCAAATTTCCTCCGAAACTGAAAGTATTTACGTGCACGTGGCTTTCTTGTTGCTGGGACACATAAGTATTGTCGATTAACGAAGCGGTGTGATTGTCGTTTTGTATTTTATAATATTCAACAATGGCTCTTTTTTGTGCAAAAATCTCTGTGACTGCATTGGTTAAAACCGCGTTTTCGTTGAGACTTTGATGTCTTTCGATAATTTGAACATGTGAATTTTCTCCAACA
>JBIKRP010000422.1:0-2518 GCA_044349145.1 Flavobacterium sp. | reverse complement strand
TCCCGCCACAATTATGACCGATCCAAGTATGGCGGATCATATCTATTTGTTGCCACTGACTACCAAGTCAATTATAAAAATTCTGAAAGAACATCCTCAGATTGATGCGGTTCTTCCCACAATGGGTGGGCAAACTGCGTTAAACCTTTGTCTCGAAGCAGACGAAAAAGGAATCTGGAGCGATTTTGATGTGAAAATGATTGGCGTCGACGTGAATGCAATCAATATAACCGAGGACAGAGAACAGTTTAAACAATTGCTTAAGAAAATCGGCGTGCCGACCGCACCTGCTGAAATTGTTACTTCATTTCTACGAGGAAAAGAAGTCGAGCAAGAGTTCGGTTTTCCGTTGGTGATTCGTCCTTCTTTCACTTTGGGAGGAACTGGCGCAGCGGTGGTATATAAAAAAGAAGATTTCAACGAACTATTAACCCGCGGATTAGAAGCTTCTCCTATTCACGAAGTGCTTATTGATAAAGCTTTGATGGGCTGGAAAGAGTACGAGTTAGAATTGCTTCGGGACAAAAATGATAATGTAGTCATTATCTGTTCTATCGAAAATATGGATCCGATGGGAATTCATACCGGTGATTCGATTACGGTAGCCCCAGCCATGACTTTGTCTGATACGACTTTTCAAAAAATGCGTGATTATGCGATTTTGATGATGCGTTCTATTGGGAATTTTGCAGGTGGTTGTAATGTGCAATTCGCCGTTTCGCCTGATGAAAAAGAAGATATCGTCGCTATCGAAATCAATCCAAGAGTTTCGCGTTCGTCTGCTTTGGCCTCTAAAGCAACGGGTTACCCAATTGCAAAAGTGGCGTCGAAATTGGCTTTAGGATATAATTTAAATGAATTACCAAATCAAATCACCAAGTCAACTTCGGCACTTTTCGAACCAACATTAGATTATGTCATAGTAAAAATCCCGCGTTGGAACTTTGATAAATTTGAAGGCGCTGATCGTACGTTAGGCATTCAAATGAAATCGGTGGGTGAGGTGATGGGTATCGGAAGATCTTTCCAGGAAGCGTTACACAAAGCAACGCAATCGCTAGAAATCAAACGCAACGGACTAGGCGCAGACGGAAAGAGTTATAAAAACTACGAGCAAATTATAGAGAAACTCACCTATGCCAGTTGGGACAGAGTTTTCGTGATTTATGATGCGATTCAAATGGGAATTCCACTGTCAAGAATACACGATATTACCAAAATCGATATGTGGTTCTTGAAGCAATATGAGGAGTTGTATCTCATAGAAAAAGAAATTTCAAAATACAAAGTCGATTCTTTACCCAAAGAACTTTTGCTTGAAGCTAAACAAAAAGGATACGGTGATAGACAAATTGCGCACATGTTGGGTTGTTTGGAAAGTCAAGTTTATAAACTGCGAGAAGAACAAAATGTCAAGCGCGTATACAAATTAGTGGATACCTGTGCAGCAGAATTTAAAGCTGTAACGCCTTATTATTACTCCACTTTTGAAGCAGACATCAAAAAGGCAAATGGGGAAAGATATGTGCACAACGATAGTATCGTAACCGATAGAAAAAAAGTAGTGGTTTTAGGTTCTGGACCCAATCGCATTGGACAAGGAATTGAATTTGATTATTCCTGTGTGCATGGCGTTTTAGCAGCGAAAGAATGTGGTTATGAGACCATCATGATCAATTGCAATCCAGAAACTGTTTCTACTGATTTTGATACGGCCGATAAACTGTACTTCGAACCAGTTTTCTGGGAACACATTTACGATATCATTCGACACGAAAAGCCAGAAGGTGTGATTGTTCAATTGGGTGGTCAAACCGCTTTGAAATTGGCGGAAAAATTAGACCGATATGGAATAAAAATATTGGGAACTTCATTTGACGCTTTGGATTTAGCAGAAGATCGAGGAAGATTTTCAGAATTGTTAACCGACTTAAAGATTCCATTTCCGAAATTCGGAATAGCAGAAAATGCAGATCAAGCCAGTGCTTTGGCTGATGTTTTAGATTTTCCACTGTTGGTTCGTCCGTCTTATGTATTGGGTGGACAAGGCATGAAAATCGTCATAAACAAGCAAGAACTCGAAGAGCACGTTATTGATTTGTTAAAGAATATTCCAGGAAACAAATTGCTACTGGATCATTATTTGGATGGAGCGATTGAGGCAGAAGCAGATGCGATTTGCGATGGTGAAAATGTTTATATCATCGGAATCATGGAGCATATAGAACCTTGCGGCATACATTCTGGTGATTCAAATGCGACTTTGCCTCCATTCAATTTGGGCGAGTTTGTGATGCAGCAGATTAAAGATCACACCAAGAAAATTGCTTTGGCATTGCGAACCGTTGGATTGATTAATATTCAATTTGCCATTAAAGACGATATGGTGTATATCATTGAAGCCAATCCTAGAGCCTCACGAACAGTTCCATTTATCGCAAAAGCTTATGGTGAGCCTTATGTTAATTATGCAACGAAAGTCATGTTGGGCGTTAATAAGGTAACCGATTTTACTTTT